>CANRQH010000001.1 GCA_947632745.1 uncultured Clostridia bacterium
GTACCAAATGCACTTTCATATTCAAAATCTATTGGCTCTTCTGTTCCATATAATATTTTTTCTAAAAATTCTCTTGGTAATTTTTTAATTGGCTTTTTTATATCTACTCCATAATGTCTTCCTATAGATTCGAAATACATTTTTGCCATAGTCTCGCCCTTTTTCATTGTACTTGAACCAAAAGCTTTTACTCCATCATATAAAGTTTTATCTTTATCTGGAATTATTAAGTCTTCATCTATTTTCATAAGATATCCTATTCCCAAACAATCTGGACATGCTCCATATGGATTATTAAATGAAAACATCCTTGGAGTAAGCTCTGGAAAACTAAAGCCACAGTCTGGACATGCGTAATTTGAGCTGAATAAAACTTCTATACTTCCATCTTTTCTTTTAATTCCACCAAATTTGCTTAAATCTAGACCGTCTTTTGGAACAACACTTATTACAACTAAATTAGATGCATTTTCTAATGCTGTTTCTACAGATTCTGTTAGCCTACTTCTTATATCATCTCTCATTACTAATCTGTCTACAATAAGCTCTATTTGATGTTTTTTGTTTTTATCTAAAACTATTTCATCAGATAAATCATAAACTTCATCATCAATTTTTACTCTTACAAAACCTTCTTTTCTAAATTCATCTAATTCTTTTTTATATTCTCCTTTTCTTCCTCTTACAACTGGTGCTAAAACTTGCAATCTTGTTCCTTCTGGTAAAGTCATAACTTTATCTACAATTTGGTCTATTGACTGTTTTTCTATTTTTTTACCACAATTTGGACAATATGGAACACCAATTCTTGCATATAAAAGACGTATATAATCGTATATTTCTGTAACTGTTCCAACTGTTGAACGTGGATTTTTAGAAGTTGTTTTTTGATCTATTGAAATCGCAGGAGATAACCCATCTATTCTTTCTACATCTGGCTTTTCCATAATTCCTAAAAATTGCCTTGCATATGAAGATAAACTCTCAACATATCTTCTTTGCCCTTCTGCATATAATGTGTCAAACGCAAGAGAAGACTTTCCCGACCCAGAAAGTCCTGTTATTACAACTAATTTATCTCTTGGTATTTCTAAATCTATATTTTTTAAATTATGAACTTTTGCTCCTTTTATAACAATTTTATCATTCATAATAAATGCCCCCTAAACATAAGTTCTTAAAATTATATCACACATTTTTTAAAATGTCTATGGAAACAGAAAAAAAAGCATCACTTTAATTTTATAAACAAATTAAAATTGTTTAATCTTAAAGTGATGCTTTTTTTCTTAAGTCCCCAAATTCATCATTTCTTTTTAACTATAAATCTATCACACATAGCAAGCATTGCTGGAAGTAAAGCTAAAATCAAAATTGTAGAACAAAGAGTTCCTTGTGATATTGTTTTACAAATTTTTGCAGCAATTGCTGATGCAAAATTTGCAATAATAAGTGTTACTATAATAAGAATTGAACTTGATGTTAAAATTGTATTTATAGATTTATTATATGAATCTATAACCGCTTCTTTTATTCCTTCTATTTTTCTGTGCTCTAAATAATATGATGTATATAATATTGCATAATCTATTGTTGCTCCCATTAAAATACTTTGAACAATTAGTATTGAAATAAAGTAAACATTTTCTCCTGTAAAAGATAATATACCCATTGTTAAATAAACTGCACATTGTATTGTAAGTACCAATATTATAGGTATTATACCAGATTTAAATGTTATTGCAACTACAATAAATATTGCTATCATTGTTATTACAGTAATTAGGTTTAATTCGTTATTAAATGTTTGACTCATTTCATAAGCCATTGGTGAATCCCCTATTACATAGAAGTTATCTACATCGCCGTCCTAAAATATCTTTTACTTTTTGAACAAAGTTAAATGTTTCTTCCGTTTCTGGTTCAAATTTTGTGTTTAATACTATTCTTGAATAATTATCTCCAATAAGCAACTCTTTTGCATCTTCAATTTCTTGTTTAGCATCTATTATATCTTGCCTCATATCATCTTCTATAAAATCTGTATACCTTTCATCTTGCAATATATCTTCATTTAAGTATCTTACAAATTCTTCAACTGTTATTTGCCAGGTATCATCATAGTTGTTATTACTTCCATAGTAAGTATATAAAATTTCTATTGTATTTTTTTCTACATCATTTGATAGCTTGCTTAAAACTAAAAATATTTCATCTGAAGTGTATGTAGTATTTTTTAAACTGTTCTCCATAATTCCATTAACTGTATTTAATTTTGAAATTTTTTCGTCATCAAAATTTTTCGAATATTCTTTATTTGTTATTACATCATTTAATACAAAATTAACAAAATCTTTTAGCGATAAACTTGGATTTGTATTTATATATTTAAAATTATATAATCCATAAATTAGTTTCAAATCTTCTTTATTTATTCCTAATAAGTTTGAAAGCTCTTCACTACTGTATTTTTTATTGTCTATTACACCTTTCATAACTGATTGAATTTTATTCAAGTCCGAAATTGTACTTGCTGAAATACTATTTGCAAGCTGTGCATCATTTTTATGTGTTAACACAAATTGTACAAATTCTTGAGGTGTAAGGTATGTTGTGTTATTTTTCGAAACATATAATGTATAAATATTTTTCAAAGTACTACTATCTATTCCAATAAATTTTGAAAGCTCTTCATATGAATAACTTGTTTTATTTATACTACTTGTCATGATGTTAGATACTAGCTTTAATTTGTTTGTTGTAGCTTCATCTATACTATTTTTTATCATTTCATTATCCATGTTTTGCAAAATTAAATTTACAAATTCATATGGTGACATTACCCAAGCTGAAGGATTTGTTGCATCTTCACTATTTGAATATTTTAAATATAATAATTGATTTACCATATTTTCATCTATTCCGAAAATCTTAGATAATTCACTTGATGAACAACTTTTATTAATCAAACTTAAATTACTAAATGTTGCTAATTGATTTATATTTTGTAAAGTTTCTTCATCAAAACTGCTTGAATATTGGCTATTTGTTACTACATCATTTAATACAAAATTAGAAAATTCTGAAATTGTTAGTTTTAAATCAATATCATTTACACTTATATAATATTTGTATAGTTCATTTATCAAGCTTTCTTCAATACCGAACAAATCTGCCATTTGTGTAGCTGTCATTTTCTTTTTAATTGTTTGTTTATTCGTAAATTTTGATAATGTATTTAAATTATCTCTTGCCTTTTTATCTATTTTGCTTGAATATTTTGCATTGTTTAAAACTTCTTTATTCATAAAATTAATAAAGTCATTTAAACTAATTTTTACATTGCCATTTTTAGATAAATAATATGTAAGCAAATCATCAACGCTTTGTTTATCAATATCTAAAATACTTGCAATTTCACTTGATGTTCTTTTCTGATTTATAGAATTTTGAGTAACAAAATTTTTTAATCGTGTAATATCTTTTCTTGTATTTTCATCTATCTCCTTACTCATAGTTTCGTTGTTATATGCTTCATTTTCTATAAAGCTTATAAATTCATTAAATGTCATTTTATTAGTTATTTCTGGGTTATAGTAATTATAGTATAAAATTTTTAATAAATAATCTTCAATATTAACATCTGCCCCTAAATCATTTAATTGATTATTTAATTTATCATATGTAAGTTTTTCACCTATTGTATTTCCATAAGCTAACACTTCATCTACAAGCTCATTATTTTCTAACTCTTCTAAATATTTTTGAACTTTCTCTTCTTGGTCATTTTTATAAATTATTGCAATTTGATTATTTTCTTTAAATACTTTAGAAATATCATCTAATTGACTTGCTGTATAGTCAATTCCTAAATTTCCTTTTAATAAAAAGCTTGTTAAAAAGACGGCTAAAAATACAGGAATTGCAATATATCTAATTTTATAACTAAATTTTCCAAGTGCATCTAATTTAATATTTGGACTTTTCTTTTTCGTTTTTCTAATTAGTTTATCAAACATTAAAATTAATGATGGAAGTACAAAGAATATGCATAATAAGCTAAATAATACTCCTTTTGCTAAAACAAACCCCAAGTCTTTTCCTATTCTAAATCTCATAAATACTAATGCTAAAAGTCCAACTATTGTTGTAATCGAGCTACTTGAAATTGCTTGAAATGCATGGTATAAAGCGTTTTTCATAGCTGTTACTTTATCATTTTGGACCTTCTTTTCTTGCTCATACCTATTCATTAGCATAATTGAATAATCCATTGATAATGCTAGTTGTAAAATTGCAGCTATCGAATTTGTTATATTTGAAACTGATCCAAATATAATATTTGTTCCTTTATTTAATACTACTGCCATTAATATTGCTGTTAAAAATAAAAATGGTTCTGCATAAGATTCACACATTATAATTAGAATAACAAGTGCACAAGCTATTGCAAGTATAATAATCCAAATTGGTAATACATCTTCATTAGTTTCTGTTACATCTCCACTTGTATAAATTGTGTAATCTTTGTATTTTTCTGTTACTTGGTTATATACGTTTGATGCAAGCTTTGAATCTGATTCGTCATCTACTGTAATTACATATAAAGTGTAATTGTCTTTATTGTAATTTTCTGTATCATCATAATCTACACTTTCTATTCCCTCTATTGTTTCTAAATCACTTTTTATGTCTTGCTTTTCTTCATCTGGCAGATCTTGAAACATTAAATTTAATGTACTTGTCTCAGTTCCTGCAAATTCCTCTTCCATAATATCCATACCAATTCTTGTTTCAGAGGTACTTGGCAGGTATTCTGCAATATCATAAATGATTTCGACTTTTTTCGACAATATTCCACAACCTATTGTTAGAATAATAAATAAAATTAAAATAAAATGCCTTTTGTTTATAATAAAATCAGTAATTTTTTTCAACTTTATTCCTTCCTTTCTTAAAACCTTATATATTATACTCTCGTTACTTTATAAATGAAAGTATAAATATAGAAAAAATGTCTAAATTTGGACACTTTTTTCAAAATTGTCTTTATCTTTTATAAATACTATGTTATAATACTTGATAAATCAGTTTATGAAAGGATTTTATTGAATTATGAAAGTAGGTTGTCTAAATTCTTCTTCTATAAAAACTAGAAATCTTATTAAAAAAACTTTTGCAGAACTTTTTAATGAAAAAAAACAATTAGATAAAATAACTGTTACAGAATTAGTTAAAAGAGCAGATATTACTAGAAGCACTTTTTATACACATTATGATAATATCTATGAAGTTGCTCATGACTATGAACTACAAACAATTGAACTTTTATGTAGTGAAGATTTAAAATTGCATTCTAAAGAAGATATTGAAAATTATTTTTCAAATATTATTGAGTGTTTAAAAGAAAATGAGCAGACATATAAACTTTTATTGTCTGCTAATGAAACTCTTTTATTTTTAGAAAAATTAAAAAATAATGCTAGCCAAAAGGTATATGATGCACTTAAAAATATTTATTCAGATAAATATCTTAAGCTTAATATTTCGTTTTTTATGAACGGTCTTTTAGTGGAAATTTTAGAATATTTTAGAAATGAAAGTGATTTTTCTTTGGATGATTTGCTTTTCAATATGAATAGATGGTTTGAGAAGTTATTTGATTAATTTCTATATAAATAGCATTCTTTTTCATGCGAATTTATAACTCCAATAGCTTGCAAATAAGAATAGATAATTGTAGAACCTACAAATTTCATCTTTCTTTTTTGCAAGTCTTTTGAAATTTTATCTGACAAACTAGATGTAGTTTTACCTAATTCATATATTGTTTTATCATTTGTAAAATTTTTTAAATAATTATGAAATGATCCAAATTCGTTTTGAAGTTGTTTAAATATTTTAGTATTATTAATTGTTGCTTTTATTTTTAATTTGTTTCTTATTATTTTTTCATTTTTTAATAATTCTTCTACTTTTTTATCATCATATTTTATTACTTTTTCTATATCAAAATTGTCAAATTCTTTTTTAAAATCATCTCTTTTATTTAATACACATTCCCAAGAAAGCCCTGCTTGAAACATCTCTAATATCAACATTTCATACAAGTATTGTTCATCAAAATTTGGTTTTCCCCATTCTTCATCATGATATTTTATATATTTTGGATTTTTTAAATTACACCATTTACATCTATTCATTTTATTCTCTCAAATAATGGCTCTATACCATCTAAATTCATATTTTTTTCTACTTCTATATAATCCCATGTAGCCTTTGGTATATTTAAAAATTCTCTTACTTTTCTTGAAGATGTAGGCATAAATGGTTCATATAAATTAGATAAATTTGCAACTAAATTACAACATGTATATATTGTATTATTGAATTCTTCAATATTTTCTTTTTGCTCTTTCCATGGTTGCCTTTCTTCATAAAATTTGTTTCCATCTTCAACTAAGTCTTTAATTATAGATGTTGCTTTTCTAAATTCAAGATTTTTTATAGCATTTTCTACTTCATTATACGCATTTTGAATTTTTCGTTTCATTTCTTCATTCATTTTACCATCTGGCACTTTATCTAAGCCTTTAAATTTTAAAGTTCTATTAATTAAATTTCCATATTTATTAACTATTTCGGCATTACATATTGCAACAAATTCTTCTAAAGAGAAATTGCTATCTTTTCTTTCTGGTCCATTTGAAGTTAAATAATATCTTATCATGTCTGAATTATAATTATCTAACATGTATCTTATTGTAATACCATTTCCTTTTGATTTTGAAATTTTTTCTTCATTAATATTTAAGTATTGTGTAGCTACCATTCCATCTGGCAATCTATAATTTTCATTTATTGATAAAAGCAAAGCTGGTAAAATAATTGTATGAAAAGTTATATTGTCTTTTCCATGCACCATGTAAATATAATTATCTTTATCATTTTTCCAATAGTCTTCCCAGTTAAGTCCTCTTTCTTCACAGATTTTTTTGCACGCTGTTACATAACCTAAAACCGCTTCAATCCATACATACATTTTTTTATCTTCAAAACCGTTTAATGGTATATCTATTCCCCATTCTAGGTTTCTTGTAACTGCTTTTTCTGGAAGTCCTTGTTTTAAGTATTTTTCAGATTCGTTTTGTGAACTTATTCTCCAGTTTGATTTTTTGTTCTCTACATATTGTTCAATATCTTTTTGTAGCTTTCCTAAAGCTAAATATAAATTCATATTTTCTTTAGCTATTACTTTGTTTCCACATTCAATACATGTTGCATTTAATAAATCCTCATCTTTTGGCTCATATCCACAATCACACATATCTCCTTTTGTTTCATTGCCACATGATGGACATATTAGTTTTACTTCTCTATCTGCTACAAATTTTTTGCATTTTTCACAATATGGTTGTAAATCTGTTTTTTCATATATATATCCATTGTCATACATTTTCTTAAATAATCTCTTTACTTCTTCTTTATGATATTCATCCTCTGTTTTTGTGTATAAATCATAAGAAAATTGCATATCTTCAAAACATTTTTTGAATTCTTCATGATAGCTTTCTGCTATTTCTTTTGGGGTTTTATTTTCTTTTTTTGCCCTAACTGTAATTGGTGTTCCATGGCAATCTGTTCCTGATACATATAATACATTATTTCCTATTTGCCTATTAAATCTTGCAATAATATCTCCTGAAATTAATCCTGCAATATGTCCAACATGAAGCGAATTATTTGCATATGGCCACGCTCCACCTATTAATATATTTTTTTCTTTGTTTTGCATATTTTAAGCCTCCTTTTTGTACAATTGGTACAATTGGTACAATTGGGACCGGTTCTTTTTTGTACATGCTCAATTGGGACCGGTTCTTTTTTGTACATTTTTATTTTTTATCCTCATCTTTTTTATCTTCTTCTTTTTCTTCTTTCGTTTCATAACCTTTTCCTGTTTTTTTTAGTATACCATTTATACTTTCCATAATGTCCTCTAAGCTTTCATCAAAGTCATCTCTTTTAACTTCTAACATTTATATATCCTCCTTGCTCTATTGTTCAATAGGAACCGGTTCTTTTTTGTACATGCTCAATTGGGACCGGTTCTTTTTGGTACATCTTTTAATAAACTTTTTCATATTGAAAAAAGTTTTGATGCATTTTGGTAAGTAATTTCTGCTACTTGTTCTGGTGTTAATTTAGTATAATCTGCTAACTTTTGAACTATATATTTTAAATTACTTGAATCGTTTCTAGTGCCTCTAACTGGCTCTGGTGCTAAATATGGTGAATCTGTTTCTATAAGCATTTTATCAAGTGGTACCATTTGTACAATTTTTTCAGCATTTTTTGAATTTTTAAATGTGCATGTTCCTCCAAATGCAATATATAATCCAGCATCTAGCCCTTGTTTTACAAGTTCTGGGTTAAATGGGCAACAATGCAATACTCCTGATTTTTTAATTTTGTTATTTCTTATTATTTTTATTGTATCATCTATTGAATCTCTTGTATGAATCGATATTGGTAAGTTTAGTTCATTTGCAAGTTCTATTTGTTTTTCAAATGCTTTTATTTGTAGTTCTTTGTTATCATTTTTCCAATAATAATCTAATCCTATTTCTCCGACTGCTACAACTTTTTTATTTTCAAGTATGATTTTTTTAATTTCAGAAATAGTTTTCCACATTTCTTCTTCACTTTGTGGAATCTCTTCTGGGTGAAGTCCACACATAGCATATATAAAATCATGTTTATTTGCTATCTCAATCACTTTTTTAGACGTTTTTATGTCACACCCTACATCTATTGCCTTTGTTACATTTGCATCCCAAATTTTTTGTATTATTTGTTCTCTATCTACATCAAATTTTTCATCATCTATATGCATATGTGTATCAAAATATTGCACTTTTTCCTCCTTAAAAAATATTTTTTGGGACATGCTGTCAAAAAAGCACGTCCTCATTGCTACTTACTGAAAAAAAGGACGATTTTTGTGGCGGAGGAATGATGATTTTTTCCTCCGTCCCCAAAATCATCACTTAAATAGTACTGTTACATTTGCTATTGCATAGTCTTTGCAATGTGAAATACTTACATCAACATTTTCTATTTTTTGGTCATTTACAAAAAGTATTTCAGTTTTTGGTCTTCCATTTTCATCATTTATAGTTTCTACATCTTTCCATGTTATTTTAAATTTATCTTCTACTTCTTCAGATACTGCCTTAAATGCCGCTTCTTTTACAGCAAATCTTGCAGCATAATGTTCAAATTTACTTTTGCCCTTAGATTCACAATAATCAATTTCTTTTTTTGTATATACTTTTTTTAAAAATTTATCACCCAAGTTTTCTATGCTGTCTTTTATTCTTGAAATTTCAATTATATCTACACCACATTTCACTTTCATGTAATATATATCCTCTCTATCAATAAATGTATTCTTTAAATACAGTCCTTTAAATTATCATCTCTAAAATATATTAGCCAATTAAGTATAACTTCTAAAATACATTATCTATTTAAATACAATTTATAAAATATACTATCCATTAAAATACAAAATAAAGTTAATTATATTGAATATAAGAGTTGATATTAATACTAGTACAATAAATCCTGTCATCTTTTCATTTCTTTCTATTTTAAGCTCACTATACAAAATATTATATTTATTTTTAACATCATTATACAAACTTTCAATTTCTAAAGCATCTTTTAAATATGTATAATACAAGCTTTTTATATCATCTGATGTAATTTCTTGTATCCAAAGTCCTTTAGTGAAGTTTACAAATTTTTTTCTTGTACTTTCTATATCTTTATTTTCTTTAAATTCAAAATTTAATTTTTTCAAATATATTTTTAAATATAATGAAAGTATATATGTATAAAAATATTGATTTTCAAATTCTGCTCCTAAAACAGTGTAGTTATTTATATCACAATCTGAGCATAATAAATTAACTCCTAATTTTGAAACTCCTATTTTTGAATATTTTGAATTTGCAATTACTTTGGTATTTTCACTATTTATTGAATTAGTATTTGCATCATTTGGAAGTATATTTACATATTTCAAAAATTCATTTTTTATGTTTTCAAATGATACATTTGCATTCCATGCATCCTGTTTCACACATGTATATGAATATGTATAAAATCTTTCTACATCTAAATTTAGTTTTAGAGCATCAATATTTGGTCCTGTAATTCCATTTATAAATTCTTGTATAGCTTCTATATTTTCAAAAGAATCTGCCTGAACTTTTATATTGTCATAATTTTTTAAATTATTACATTCCTGTTTTATATCTCTAAATTTATAATTAAAGTTTAAAACATCTGCAAATTCTTCGCTATCTTCTATATTAGTTTTTAAATATAGAAAACATATACCAGAGTTAAATAAAACAACTCCTACCTTTTGTATTTTAAAGAAAATACTACTTTCGTCTACTGTTTTACCTTGAATATCTTGGCTTAAATCATATTCAAACGTTACACTTGGATATCTTGCAAGTATTGCAGATCTTGTTTCTATTGGTAAACTATTTAATTTTTCTTGTCTTTGAGTATCATTTAAATCAAATGTGCCAAATAAAAACTCACGAATTTTAGGCAAAAAATTTACATATAATTCTAAATCTTTGTCTTTTTCGAACACTCTTAAATTAAATCTTTTGTCTCTTAACAATCTCATTATATATTTAATATATTTACTCTCCTTTAATATAAAAGGGTATATAAAATATGTATATTGATACCTCGTCTTTAGCTCCATTTCTTTTTTCTCCTTATTTAAAATTATTTATCACAATAGTAGTTCATATTTAAATCTAATCCTAAGTGCCACATTCCTATAAAATCTATAACTAGATTGTCATCTAATTTGTATGATGGTTCTATTACTACTTTTCCGCTTACTATCTATTGCTCCCCATAAACCATCTTTTTTTACTGCTGCAAAACCATATTTATTTAATTCTGTTGCATCATCATATATAAAATCTACAACTTTATTTTGTTTGCTATCTACAAAACCATATTTTCCATCTTGCTTTTTAGCAAATATTGTATTTTGCATGTATATATCTTGAATATTTTTTTCTTCAAATTTGAAATTGTAGAATTTGTAATCTTCTCCAACTTTTATCTTTAAGTAACCATCATCTGTATTTATTTCAGATAATATTCCTTGTGCTTTTACTTCAAAATTTGAATCTAACAAGCTTGAATTATATTGTTCATCATCTGCAATATATATTCCTGCTTTTTTGTCATAATATATATTTTTATATGAAAATGTTAATTTTTCATTTTGCTCTTTATCTATAATTCCTGAAAGTGTGTCTTTTGTTGCTACAAAAACATCTTTATTTATTTCTTTTAGGTTATCATAAGTTGGTTCAATTAATGTTGTTTTATCAAATCCCATTAAACCAAATTTGTTATCTTTCTCAAATACCACTCCTGAATTTGCAATTTGTGTGATTTTTCCTATATCATCATCAAGTAAAGTATTTTCATCTTCATCTATTAAAACTTGCTTTCCGTTTTGAGTTACTACATAGTATTTTTCAGAATATATATTTTCTATTTTTTCATATTTATTTTCTAATACTGTGTTTCCTAAAAAGTTTACTATTCCATACTTACCTTCTTGGTCTACGGTTATATAACCTTTTCCATATTCTTCTCCATATTGTAAGATATCTTTATATTTGGTATCTAAAATTTTTACTCCTTTATCATTAATTAAACCTTTTTGTCCATCTTGTTCAACTATTATACTTTTTTTGAAACCTTTTAATGTTTCTATATTGTCATAAATTGTTTCTGCAATTTGTTTTCCATTTAGATCTATAAGTCCCCATTTTCCATCTTTTTGTACTTTTAAAACATCTTCTTCATACCATACATTTTCTGATTCATCATAATTTTCTAATGCTTCTATTTTATCATAGTTTGTGAAAATTTCCTCATTATTTTTATTTATGGCTTTTGTTTTGTATGTACCTTCTTCTTCGTTTATATCATATGTTATTAAAAATACATCTTTGCTACTATCTATAACAATTGGCATTTCTTGATACATTGGCTCTACAACTATTTCTCCATTTGAACCAAGTATTCCCCATTTTTGTTCATTATAAAGTGCAAAATAATTTACTATATCTATCGATTTTGTATTTTTAGCTTTTGTTAGAACTTTGACTAGCATTATAATTGCCATTATAATAACAACAAATGCTATAATAACTGCAAAAACTTTTTTTAAGTTTAGCTTAGTCTCTCCATCGTATCTTTTTCCTTTACTCATATTGCCTCCTATTATTTATAACTTTACAATCGTATTCTACTATAAAATAACTTAAATGTCAATTTTTAGACAATATTTTTTACATTTTTAGACAATATTATTCTCTTTTAAATCCCATTCCTAGTACTTCCCTTGAGTTAGTTATAATTAAAAAGGCATTTTTATCAATCTTTTTTATTATCATTTTAAGCTGAGCTAAATCATTTCTAGATATTGCACACATAAGCACTAATTTTTCTTTATCATAATGCATTCCTTTACCATATATTCCAGTTACACCTCTTCTTATCTTATTTTCTATTATTTCAGATATTTCTAAACTTTTGTCTGATATAATAAATACAAGTTTGGTAAAATAAATTCCTTCAAAAACTATATCAATTACTTTCCCCATTAAAAAGATTGTAATTGCAGAATATAAACCTATTTCTATTTTTTTCAAAAATATTACATTTAGTAAAATTATTATTGTATCTATTATAGTTATTAAATTTCCTGTTCTAAGCATTGGCTTGTACTTTTTTATAACTGTTCCTAATAAGTCAGATCCACCTGTTGATGAACTTGCTCTTAAAATTATAGCTGTTCCTAAACCTGTTAAAATCCCACCATAAACACATGCTAATATTTTATCATCTGTTAAAGGTGTAAATTTATCTAACCAATCTATAAAAAATGATAAACTAACTGTTCCAACTAACGATTTTACAAAAAAACTTTTTCCGATTTTAAATGTTGCAAAAATAAATAGTGGTACATTTAAAACTAATATTGTTGTTCCCATTGGTACTTTAAATAAATAGTAAATTATAGTTGCTATTCCAGAAAATCCACCTGAAGATAGCTCATTTGGTAATAAGAAAAAAGAAACAGCTAAAGCCATAATAAATGAACCTATTAAAGTTTCTATAATTTCAAAAATAATCTTTTTAAATTCTATTGCTTGCATCTGCCGCTCCTTTCTTCTCCTAATTCATCACCCTCTTAATTTTTGAATTTCTTTTTTTAAATTTTGAATTAAATAGTCTACTTCCTCTTTTGTATTAAACTCCCCAAATGTTATTCTTAGTGCACCTTTTATTTGTTCTGAATTTAAACCTATTGCAGTTAACACATGTGATGGCGTTGGGTCATTTGAAGTACATGCTGAACCACTAGATGCGCATATTCCCACATTATCTAATTCTAAAAGTAAATCATTTGCATTAACTCCTATAAATGATATATTACTATTTCCTGAAAGCCTTGCATTTAACGGACCATTTATTTTTATATTTGATATATTTTTTTGCACTTCTTCTATATAATAGTTTCTTAAATATTTCATATTTTGTATGTGTGTTTCTAAATTTAACTTAGCAAGCTCTGCAGCTTTTCCTAGCCCAACTATTCCTGCTGTGTTTTCAGTTCCAGCACGTTTATTTCTTTCTTGATGTCCTCCATTTATAAATTTTTCAAATTCTATACCTTCCCTTACATATAATGCTCCTACACCTTTTGGTCCATATATTTTATGGCTTGAAAGTGATAACATATCTATTCCCATCTCTTGTACATTTATCTTAACATTTCCCACAGCTTGAACAGCGTCTGTATGAAATACTATATTTTTTTCTTTTGCAATTAATGCAATTTCTTCTATTGGTTCAATTGTTCCAATTTCATTATTGGCAAACATTACACTTATTAAAATTGTTTCTTTTTTTATTGAATTTCTTAGTTCATTTAGATTTATAAATCCTTGTTCATCTACATTTAAATATGTTATTTCAAAACCTTGCTTTTCTAGAAATTTACATGTATCTAATATTGCAGGATGTTCAATTTTTGTGGTTATTATATGATTTCCTTTATTTCTATTTTGATATGCAATTCCTTTTAAAGCAGTGTTATCAGCTTCTGACCCACATCCAACAAAATATATTTCTTGCTTTTTAGCCCCTATTAGATTTGCAACTTTTTCTCTTGCATCTTCAATCCCTTTTTTTGCATCTCTTGCTAAAAAATATACAGATGATGGATTTCCATATTCTTCATTAAAATATGGCATCATTTCATCTAAAACTTCTTTTTTTACTTTTGTAGTAGCTCCATTATCAAAATAATATGTATCCATTAAATCAATTCCTTTCTACTTGACTTTAAAAGAATTTTTTAAAATATAATTTTCAATTTATTCTCTTTTGATATTATATTTACTTTGATAAAATAAAGTTACTTTGTATTTTTATTTAGCTTTTTTATGCCTATTTTACAGGTTTTAGACAATTAAATAATCTTTTGCTCGTTTTACTAAAAAAAGGAAATGAGATTTTCTCCTCATTTCCATTATTTACTATTCCTTTTCATAATATACATTTTCTACTGTAATTTGTATTCTTTTATATTCTCCAATTTTATCTGGGAGATTAATATTTTGTATCTTAGATGTATCATCCATAATTTTACCAGTATTGTCTAAATATTGTTTCCCTTCATCATTTGAAATTATAATAAAATCATCTTGCAATTCTACATTTGCATTTGAAACTGATAATACATTTTCAATATTTTCAGAATAAAATTCCGTTATGTTTGATTCTACTTGACCTACTTGAACTATATTTTTTCCTTTGATTCTTTGTACAAAACTATATTTCATATCCAAAATAATTTTTCCATTACTATTAATAATTCCCAAATCGCCTTTTTCATCTGTTGCAATAAAATAGTCTTTAAATAAATATTCAATATATCTATAATTTTCAGGTACAAGTTGATTTTGGTTCTTATCCATAATACCATAGTATGTTATATCATTATTTACAAATGTTGAAATTTTATAATTTTCATTTTCTGTAGGATATATTGCTTTATTAAAGTTCAAATCTATTTCGTTTCCTGTAGAATCATACACTTTTTGTTCATTTCCTGATTTAGCATATATATATATACCTTTTGAAGAAATTTCATCATATTCAATTTCTACTATTGTTTTGCCATTTACATCTTGCACACCATATTTTTTATTTTTTCTAATTATTAATAAATCTATATTTTCATCATAAGTAATAGATTGATATTCATTTTCTATAATGTTTTTGCTTTCTTTAAATAATCCGTACTTTCCATTTTCTGATGCAATTAAATATATATTTTTATCACTTTCTTTTGGAATTCTATTTATTTCGTTATATTTAACCTCTAAAACTTCTTTTCCCTTATAACTTATATAACCATATTTATATCCTATTTCTGTTTTATTTGAAACAATAAAGCCTGACTTTTTATAATTGTTTTCTGAATAATATTCATCTGATACTATATTATCATATTTTACATCTACTAAAGTATGTCCTTTTAAGTCTATAACACCATATTTACTATCTTTTGATACTAAAAATTTTCCCTCTGTTGGCTTTAAATTTTCTATAGTATCATATAAATTCTTTGTTATAACTTTACCGTCAAAATTTATCAATCCATATAATCCATCTTTTTTATACATTAATACATTTTTTTCATATGTTAATGTACTTGCTACATTTTTTAGTTTTATTTCTTTTACTTCTTCATATTCTGTAAATAATTTTTCTCCCTTAGAGTTAATTACCTCAGAATTTTCATCATCATTATACCCTATAAATATATCTTTCTCAGGATTTGGTATTATTACATTCGAATAATTTGCTTGCACTATTATTTGACCATCTTTATTAATTACTCCAAATTTTTCATTTTCTTTATATACATAAAATTGAAATTGATTTATTTCTTCAATTTTATAATCAAATTTAGTGTCTAGCTTGTAGTATATAATAAAAATTCCTATTATTATTACAACTAAAACTGATATTATAAAAAATGCTTTTTTCATCTTTTTTCCATTCCTTCCTTTACACATTATTTTTAATTTATTTATAGTGATTAATAAATTTCTACTTTACTTATAATACAATATATTGCCAATTAATTCAAGCCTTTTAAGATAAAAAATCCAACTCTATTAAAGAGTTGGATTTTTATTTACTATGGAATTTTTTATTTAAGTATTTTTTTCTTTATAAATATAATTCCTATTCCCAATGTTAATATTGCAACAATTGCTATTATTATATAGTTATTGCTTCTATTCTCACCAGTTGATGGCATTACTATTAATGTTGTACTACTATGGTAATCATCACCCCATGCTTTTTCTCTTGCTAATGTTGTTAAATTATCTGTTTTTAGTGATGTTATTCTTGCATTATTAACATATGTAGAATCATTTAATTCATTTCCATATAAATCTGTTGTTAAATAGTCTATTGTTAAGCTTTCTCCAGTTGTCATACTATCCCATCCAGTCATAGTTACTTGTGAATTTTCATTATTTACATCTGTTACATTTTCTACTTGTTTTAATGTTATTTTATTTTCTGTTGTTATTATATCTCCTTTATTTGTAACTTTTGTTTCACTAACTTTTTCTGGTAAACTAGCATAATTATATTTTGAGTCTAGTTCGTCTATTACTTCTTGTACTGTTGTTTCTTTTAATTTTGCTCCGTCTACTTTTTCACCATATTTAAAGTACCATCCATAGTTTGAAGAACTTTCATCTTCTATATAATCCTCATATGAATTATTCATTATTGTTACTTCATATGTTGCTTCTAATGAAGAACCATATAATGCATTTGGATCCATTTCCAATCTTGCATATTTACTTCCGCCAACTGTATTACCATCTAGGTCTGATAAGTAACGAGATAATGTTTGTTTAGGATTTGAAGATACTATTGTAGAACCTTGCTGATTTGTTAATTTTACGTTTGTTATTTTCTTTTCTACTTTCAAGTCTTGAGGTATTTCTTTTATTATTCCTAGGTTCAATCTATCATAGCTATTTAAATGAACATTTTCTGCACTATTCTCACTACTTCCAAAATTTTCTACATCATTTTCTATTGATATACCTACCATTGGAGTATATGAATGGATTATCATTTTGTTTCCACTTTCATCTAGTATATATCCATTTTCATCATCAACTTTTGTTTCTCCATTATATATGCTTCCATCTTCATTATATACAAATCCATTTGTCTTATTTCTTTCTTTTATATTATCACTTGCTACTGAGTAATTTACTTCACCTAATGATTTATACCACTCTAACATTTCTTGTGCTGATTTATATGAATCATCTGTTATTTTTCCAGCATAATAATCTGTTAATGTGTTTATTGCGCTTTGTATTTCTTCATTATTTGGATTTTCGAATGCTGTTTTCTTCATTGCATTTTTGGTAGCTTCTGATGTTACTATTGTAGATTTATAATCTTTTAAATTAATATCTACTTCGTTTCCACTAGAATCAACCATTTTTTGTGTTCCATCTCCATAGGTGTATTTTAAGTAATAATATCCTGGCTCAACTCCTGGAATTTCATAATATCCATTTTGATCTGTATATACTCCCTCTTGTGTTCCGGCTATATTTTTGTCTGGATATCTATATACTGGATTTCCTGTGCTATCTACTAACTCTACTTTTACAGCTTTTGCTCTATTTTGTTCATTATCATCTATTATACCATTTCCTAGATTTTCTTTTTCAGATTCAGCTGATTTTGTATCTTCATATACTGTTCCTGTTAACTTTCTTTCATCTCCTAAGGCCATTTTTAAGTATAATGCATCATCATCATCTGTTTTTATAACTGATTTATGTGTATAGAATTTATTTTGAGCTGCCTCTTCTGCTGTTATATATCCTTTATTTACTGCTGTCTGTAATGCATTTTGGTCTTCATTCCATACATTGTCTATTCTTAAATAATCATGATAAGCTTTTGAATCTACTTTTGATGCTTCTTTATCATCTTCTCCATTTTTTATAGATTCTCCACTTAAAATTCTTTCTAATGCTGGCTCTTTTACTTTAAATTGTATATATGAATTTATTGTATTTCCACCAATAATACCATTTTTATATACACTATTGTTGTCATTTACACTATAGTTTGCTGTTCCGTTTCCTAAATTTGACCATAATGCAAAATCTGTAGAGTCTTCATTATTTTCGTTATTACATAAATCATATCTGTTTGTATCATATAAGTTTGTTAATGAATTTAAGAATAATTTTTCTTCTCTATATACTTTTGGTATATTTAGAGTTGTTGTATTTGTTACACTTATTTTGTATACTACATATACTTGTAGTTTTCCTGCATTATTCCAGCTGTCTTTCATACTATATGCTATATCACTTGGATATATTGCATATCTGTTGTAACTATCTTTTGTATTTTGTATATTTACTCTTGGTACATATTTTGAATTAATGTCTGTTGCTTCTCCATATACATATGTATATGTGTATCCATTTAATTTTGCTTTAATATAAGCTAATTCTTCTGATACCTCATATGTTGGATCTACTACATCTACTAATCCTAGGTTAATATATTTTACTATAAAGTCTCTTTCATCATAATATCCTGTTATTGGAGTTTCTTTTAAATCGCTTGATGTAGGTGGGTTTTGTGTATCACTACCATATATTTTATTTGCAATTTTTTTGTTATTTTCTAGAATTGTCTTAGCATCCCACTCACTTGATGTACGGTATGTTACTGCTTCTCCTCTTCCTGTTAACTGATTATCATCTAATTTAACATTTTCTTCTTGAGCTTTTGAGTTTACTTTAACATCTGTTCCTACAAATGGTGTTACTGTTATATATTCTTTATCATTGTATATGAATTTTACATATCCATTTGCTAAATCCCAATAATAGATTTCTTCTCCAGAGTCTTTTTTAGTAAATCTATAATGACCTTTGTTTGTTCCATCAGTACTATCTGTTACAGTTGTAGCTATTTTTTGATTATTTCCATTATATAGTTCTACTGGTATTCCGCCTAATAATTCATCATAGCTTCCTTCTGTATATACTTCATCTGTTGTTGTGTTCTTTAAATTTGATAAATCTTTCCATACAAATCCTTCTAATGCTGCTATTACCTTTTTATTTTTTATTGTTACTTCATATGGAGCATCTCTACCTTGGTCTTTACTTATAGTTATTGTTAAATCTTTATTTGTATTATTTGGATCTTTTATTAATACCCAATTTGGATGTTCTGGATCCGCACCATATCCTATTTGTTTTGTTATATCATATCCTGTAGGTGCAGCAGTTTCGTATATTTTATAGTCTGCAAAATGTAAGTTTTGTATTGTAACTGTTCCATCTTCTCCTGTTGTAACTTCCATAGCTTGGTCAGCTGTACTATTCTTATTATATTCACATTTTGTTCCATTAAATGTTACCCATGCTTTTTCTGTTATAGAATATAATTTGAATTTAGCTCCTGCAAGTGATACTTCATCTTTAACAGAATCCTTCTTTATCAATTTTAAGTCTCCAACAGATCTTTGGTTTTCAAAGTATCCCAATTCAGGTGCCAATGCTGGTTTGTCTTCAGTATTTTCTTCAGTTACTTCTATATTTCCAAGATATACCCAGTTATTTGCTGCACTTATTTCATCTGTTCTATATCTATCTTGCTCTTCTAAATTATAGAATTCATCATCAGAAGATTTTATTTCATAAATTCTATAAGTACCAAAATGTAATCTATCTATTTGTACTTCACCATTACTGTCTGTTATATATTGTGTTGCTTTTGTCCAATCATTTATATATTTTGGTAAACTATCTTTTACTTCAGAAACAAATCCTACTTTTCCACCTTTATATCTTGTATCTTGCATTCTGTATAATACTACTGTTGTTTCTGGTAAATTATCTAATTTCGTATAATCCTCTAAACTTGGACCTTTTTTAATTATTTTCATACTTCCAGTAGCAGTTTTTTGGTTTTCAAAATATCCTAATTCTGGCGCAATAGCTGGATTTTTCTCAGTATTTTCTTCTTTTACTTCTATATCTCCAAGATATACCCAGTTATTTGCTGCACTTATTTCATCTGCTCTATATTTATCTTGGTCTTCTAAATTATAGTTTATATCATCAGAAGATTTTATCTCATAAATTCTATAAGTACCTACGTACAATCTATTTATTTGTACTTCACCATTACTGTCTGTTATATATTGTGTTGCTTTTGTCCAGTCATTTGCATAGTTTGGTAAACCATCTTTTACTTCAGTAACAAATCCTGCTTTTTCACCATTAAATCTTGAATCTTTCATTCTGTATAATACTACTGTTGTTTCTGGTAAGTTAACTAATTTCTTATCATCCTCTACACTTGGACCTTTTTTAATTATTTTCATACTTCCAATAGGAGTTTTTTGGTTTTCAAAGTATCCTAATTCTGGCGCAATAGCCGGATTTTTTTCAATATTTTCTTCTTTTACTTCTATATCTCCAAGATATACCCAATTATTTTGTGCACTTATTTCATCTGCTCTATATCCATCTTGGTCCTCTAAATGATAGTATACATCATCAGAAGATTTTATCTCATAAATTCTATAAGTACCTAAATACAATCTATCTATTTGTACTTCACCTTTACTGTCTGTTATATATTGTGTTGCTTTTGTCCAGTCATTTGTATAGTTTGGTAAACCATCTTTTACTTCATTAACAAATCCTGCTTTTTCACCATTAAATCTTGAATCTTTCACTCTGTATAATAATACTGTTGTTTCTGGTAAGTTAACTAATTCCTCATCATCCTCTAAACTTGGACCTTTTTTAATTATTTTCATACTTCCAATAGGAGTTTTTTGGTTTTCAAAGTATCCTAATTCTGGCGCAATAGCCGGATTTTTTTCAATATTTTCTTCTTTTACTTCTATATCTCCAAGATATACCCAATTATTTTGTGCACTTATTTCATCTGCTCTATATCCATCTTGGTCCTCTAAATGATAGTATACATCATCAGAAGATTTTATCTCATAAATTCTATAAGTACCTACATACAATCTATCTATTTGTACTTGGCCTTTACTGTTTGTTATATATTGTGTTGCTTTTGTCCAGTCATTTGTATAGTTTGGTAAATTATCTTTTACTTCATTAACAAATCCTGATTTTTCACCATTAAATCTTGAATCTTTCACTCTGTATAATAATACTGTTGTTTCTGGTAAGTTAACTAATTTCTCATTATCCTTTAAACTTGGACCTTTTTTAATTATTTTCATACTTCCAGTATTTGTTTCATCTACTATATATAAATTTACATCTGTAAAGTTAGTATTTAATCCAAGGCTTAAATTAGTAGAATTAGAAATCGTAACTGTTCCATTATTTGTTGTTATTTCTGCTTTTATAATTCTTGATTTATATTCTCCATTTTCTCCTATTGATATTTCTGTTAATAAATAATTTCCTGGTTTTAAACCATATATTTTAATTTCTCCATTTTCATCTGTAGTTAATGGTTTAGGTTCTCCGTAATATTCTACAAATCCTTGATTATCAATACCTACATAAGGACCATTTCCAAGTAATTTTAAATTAAATGTTACTCCTTCTAATTTAGATTTTTTCTCTACTACATTTCCACTGTCATCTTTTATTCCTCCAGCTTTTTTTATAGTTAAGTTTACTTTATTATTGTCTTCTACTGGTATTTCACATGAAGCAGAATTATCTTCTGTTTTTTCTCCATGCTCGACCTTAATTAATCTCTGTTTTTCCCCACCAGCATTTAAGAAATATATTTTTGCAATATAAAGTTTTGATTGACCTTTAACATTTACTGTAAGTTTTGTAATTTGAGCATCGATATCTGAACAATATATGTAGAATATTTCTCCACTTTTTACTTGATCTAAACTTATAGGTGTAGTTTTATCTTTTGCATATAATTTAAACATATCTGAATTCTTGTCTGATTCAATACTATATGTGCTGTTAGTAATATTTCCATTTGCATCTCTTGTGTTATATTCTACATCTATACTTGAAAGTGTAGCATTAAAGTTTACAGAACATTGAATATATCCTGAAGAAGACCTTATCGCTTTAGTAATATCTAACGATACAGTACTTTTTGATTTTTTCAAGTCTTCAGCATAGTTTTCAGCAGCAGTAATTAATGCATTTGTTGTATTGCTATCCTCTTCACTTCTTTGTGGCCATTTGCTTGGATGTAACGAATGGGTTTTTCCGGAATTTTTTATTTCACTATATGATGTATTAAGTGCTACAAAATTATTCCATATACTCCATACAGACTTTTGCCTAATTCCTGCATCTTTAGAAAATCCTTCATAACCATATTTATAATTTTCTGCACTTAGTATATATGCCATTTCAGCATACAATGGATTGCTTATTTTTTCGTCTTTGTTGCCATTTAACCAACCTGTGTCTCCTTCGATATCTATATATCCTTTTACCACATATTCGATATCTCCCATGCTCTGGTACACGTGTCCATTGACATCAGTACAATAAAACTCTTTACTTAGGTCGTGTAGGTTTTTTGAGTTTACTATTATTTTATCACCTATATTATAAGCAGCATAAGCACTACAAATAGCCGTAATTATTGCAAAAAATGATATAATTAATGTTATTATTACTTTTAATATTTTCTTTGAATTACTCATTGTTATCCCTCCTTTCTTCTAAAATTTTATACTTTTCTTTAATATTTTTCTTCCAATTATATAAGCTCCAGCTGTTATAATTGCCATTAATGATAATGTTATTGCAACAAAACTTATTGCTCCACCTGTTTTTACACTTATAATTAAATCGCTTGAACTCATATCATCTTCTGATTTTTGTTTATTTCCTGGTGTAGAATCTTTGTCTTTTACATTTAATGAGTTATAATCTTCAGCTATTTCTGAAGTGTTGTTTACTAGTCCTGTATTTGTTTCTGTCATTGTTTTTGTTAAAACTAATGTCAATTCTTTTGTTTCTCCTGGCTCTATTTTTGTATTTGATAAACTATTTGAGTATAGATATTCACCTGATTGATACCAGTTTGAATTTAACTCAGAATTAAATGATAAATCTGTTGGTTTGTAGTCTACTATATTTCTTGCATATCCTGCAATTTCTCCATTGTTTTTTACACTTATTTTATATTCTACTATTACTGTTGAACCACTTAATTCTTTTGCTTTAATGTCTACTTTTGCAAGTTTTACATTATCATAATTTGTAGCTTCAGTTCCTGCATTATTTGTTACTGTAACTTTACTTATTGTTTTTGAAAGTTCTAAATCAAATACTTTTGCTTCTGCTAATCCTATATCTATATTTGTTAAACTTCCATCATTTATAACTAATGTATCTGTTGAAGAAACATTTTGCTCTCTACCGTCTATATTCATTGTTACATTTTCAACATCTGAGTTTCTATTTTCTTGAATTCCATCTGCTTTATATGTTGTTAAAATGTATTTTTCTGTATCATACTCGAATATTACTACATAATTGCCATTTGAAACTTTTGTTAGTGAATAAAATCCATTATCTAAAGTTTCTGTGCTATTTATTTTTTTATTATTTTTTAAGTCAAATAATGTTACTTTTATTCCACCTAAAGTTTGTTCATTTGAATCTCTTTGACCATTTCCATTTTCATCAAACCATGCTGTTCCTGATATTGCGTTTGTTCCTTGATTATCCGCATTTTCATTTGGATTGCGTTCGTCGTTTTCTCCATTGTTTCCCTCATTATTTTCTCCAGGATTTACTTCATTGTTTTCTCCAGGATTTACTTCATTATTTTTTCCAGGATTTACTTCATTGTTTTCTCCAGGCTCTACTTCATTATTTACTTCATTTTTTTCTCCAGGATCTACTTCATTATTTACTTCATTTTTTTCTCCAGAACTTACTTCATTATTATCCACGTTATTTTCTTCAGTATTATTTTCATCATCTTTATTGTCATTATCATCATTATTATCATCTGTTTCTTCGTCTGGTTCTTTACTTTCTTCTGGGTCTGCTTTTATTTCTGGATCTTGTATATTATAATTATTTTGGTTATCTCCTAACAAAATGTGGTCTACTTCACTTGATGTTCCTATCCATTTTTCATTATCATATACTTTTGATATACTTTTTAATTGTACATCATCAGCATTTATTAATTCTTTATTTGTTATAGTTGAAACTTGAATGTTTAGAGTTTTATTTGCTTGTATTGCATTATTAATATATATAGTACAAGCATTTTCTATGTCTGTTCCACCTTGTTCTAATGAATATTCTGTATTGTTACCATCTATTGTAATATTTTTTACCTTTAATTGACTTGATAATTGTTGTTCAATTTTTAAGTTATTTATATCTTCATTTCCAACATTTTTTAACACAATATTATAGTCAACACCTTCTCCAGGTCTTATTGCATTTCCTTCATTGCTTGATGTCATTTCTATAGATACACTTTTATCTATAAATTTTTCAACCACTTGATTTGAACGATATTTGTTATTTGCAGTTACACTTAAATTTGCCTCAAACCTTTCATCTAAATTTTCATATACATATAATCCCAATTTAGAAGTAGAATTAGCTGGTATGCTTTTTATTATAAAGCTATTATTTTCTACATTTTCATCTTTTATATTATTTGAGTCAAAATTTTCAAATCCTTCTATTTCAAATACTGTAAAGTTTCCTTTAGCATTTATTTGTACATTTTTTAGTTCTCTATTTGTTAAATTGCTAATTTCCATTAAGTATTCATAGTCGGTGTTAGATTTTAAATACATAGAACTTCTATTTATTAGTGTTAATCTTACTTTTAAATCTGCATTTTCAATCTTATGTTTTATTTCGGTATTAATTTGTTGTCCATTATAATTTACAGAAATATTATTTACAAGTTCTGCATTTCCTTCAACCTTATCATTTATCATAACCTCATATGAAACTGTTTTTTGTTTGCCTGCTGGTAGATTTTCTACCACCTCTTGCATACTATTTTCTTCTAATATTGTGTATTTATCGTCAAATTCACCCTCAACCGCGTCTTCTTCTCCATCTGGGCCTTCACTAGCTTCAGGGGCTTTCTTGGTGTATTTTACATATTTTGTATTTTCTGGAATATTTCCTATTATATCTACTCGATTAGCAGTTGCTCCTCCTTTATTTGCTACTGTTACTGCATATGTAACAACTTCTCCACTATGTATTGTTTCTCCCTCTGGTATTTGGACTCCACCTACATATGCTTTTACAGTTGTTTCTATTTTTGCTTCTCCTGTAACTTCTGTTTGTCCTTGTTCTGCTGTTTGGTTTTGCTCTGCTAAATTTCTTTCCTCTTCTTCTTTTTGTTTTAAAGTCTCTTCATCTATTCCATCTATTGTTATTGGTACTTGTACTTCTCCGTTATTTTCTATGCTTGTAGCTATTTCATTTGTATAATTTAATGTAATGTTTTCTTCTCCATCTAATGCTAATTCATCTAATTCCATATCTGCATATATTATTAATGTAGTTCCTTCTATTGCTTCAGCATTATATTTTGTTTGTGTTCCTTTTAATGCTACATTCATTACATAATTTTCGTTTTCTTTTGATATTTTAGCACCATTTAATTCTAGTCCATTTTCATATAGTAATTTACATTTTGATGTTACTTTTTTTACTTCTTTTGGTAAAATTACTTTTACTGTTGGATTTTGATATAAGTCTTTACTTTCATCATTATTTTTTAATGCTACTGTTATTTTCACATTTTTATTTTGTTCTATTGATGATAATTTTGTTACATTTACTTTTAAGTCTGCTTCTGATGATGTATTTTTTAATTCTATTCTTGATTCTTTTGTATTATTTTCTTTTGAATCATAACTTCCACTTATTGTTTCTTTTATATTTGTTAATATATTTATTTGTTCTCTTGTGTATCCACTATTTAATATTGCCTTTTTGTTTTCTATATTTAATGTTCCTATTTTTATTGGTTTACTTGTTATTATTTCTATTTTGCTTGTATTCTCTACTATTATTATGTTTCCATTTTCATCTGCCTGAGCTTCTTTTGTTATATTTGCTATTACATTTCCTGCTTCATCTTTTATTGTTATATATCCTTCTTCTCCAAATATTTTTATAAATTCATCTTTGTTTATTTTTGTTTCTTTATAAATAATATTTGCTTCTACTTCATTATCTCCTGCTAAATATGTTGCTTTATTAGCCTTTAGAGATATTGTGTTTGCTGTATCTAAAAAGTCTACATTTATTTTATTTTTCTCTGTATATTCTCTTTCTTCTCCTGTATATATTTTTCCTTTATATATAGAATCTTCATTATTTGCTAGTGAATATGATACTATTCCATCTTTCTCTTTATCTATATGAACATTAGCTGAGTTTGATAATTCTTTATTGTCATAAGTATTTATTTTGCTATTTACTACTACTTCTTTATTTGCTATGCTTTCATCTTTGTCTAATATATATGTTACTACTATTTCGTCGCTAGCATTTTTACTCCAATTTATAGCTTTTTTGTCTTCATTTGACAATTTTATTTTTAGTGTTTTGTTTGCTTTATTATACACATAATTATCACTACCAAATTCTATATTTTTATTTGTTCCTGCTGTGCTTCTTGCATGTACTCTTACTTCTTGTACATTTTCTAATACATTTAAGTTTATTTCTGTATTTTTTGCAGGATAATTATTATTAGTAACATTACTATTTACTAATATTTGTACTACTCTTTTTTCTTCTCCATTTACATTATATATAGAATTTGTAAGAAGCTCTGCATTTAACTCTGCAATTGCCTCTTCACTTGATTTCCATTTCACTTCTACTTTTGATGTTCCTTTTATATCTACATATTTGTCTTTTTCAACATTTTTACTGTTTACATATTGTCCTTGTAACATTACTTCTGTTTTTGTATTTAGCATTTCTTCTGCTATTGTTTCATCTTTTACTGCTTCTATTTTTAATTTTATTGTTTCTGTACTTCCCGCATTTATTTGGTTTAATGTTACTTGGTTTCCAGAGATTGCAGATATAGCTGGACTTAATATTTCTTCACTTATTTTAAAGTTACTATTATTTAGAAGTATATTTCCATTAAAATATCCTTCATTTTTTACAGCTAAGTCTATATACAAGTATTCTTCCTTGTTTATATCCCTCTCTATAGCGTCGTATTTTTCTCCATTTTCATCCATAAAATATGCTGTAAATTCAATATTTGAACTATTTGTTTTTACTATATCTATTGCATAAGATACTATCCCATTTCCGACAAGCAAAAAGTCCGAAATTGTAAGTGCCATGATTACTATTATTGCACATATTTTAATAAATACTTTCTTTACTAAAATGTTCATTTTAAATTCCTCCTTTTATACAATCATTGCATTTAGGCATAAACGCCCACTATACTTATTATATAACTTTTTGTCGTTTTTTGCAATAGATTTTACCAAATTTGTAACTTTTTATGTAATTATATACATTTTTTTATATAAAAACAAAAAATCTAATTTATAAAAATTTAGATTTTTTGTTTTATAATAATTTATTCATCTTCTTTTTTCTTAAGTACTATTTTCATTATTAATATAATACCTATTCCTAATGCAGATATTGCAATAGTTATTATTATTATATTTTTATTGCTTCTATCTTCACCAGTTGATGGCATTACTGTTAATGTTGTACTGCTATGGTAATCTGCGCCCCATGCCTTTTCCTTAGATAATGTTGTTAAATTATCTAAATTTAATTGAGTTATTCTTGCATCATTTATATATGAAGAATCATCCATTTCATTTCCATATAATACTTTTGATACATAACTCATTGTTACACTTTCTCTTGTTGTAATACTATCCCATCCTGTTACTTTTACATGTACGTGTTTTGTTTGAGTTTTTTCATCATATGTTTCTGTTACATTTTTTTCTGGAGTTACTGTTAATTTATTTTCTGTTACTATTCTACCTCCTGTGTTTGTAATTTTTGTTTCAGTAATTTTTTCTGGTAATTTATCATATTCATATTTTTCATCTAATTCATCTATTACTTCTTTTACTGTTATCTTTTTTAATTGTGATCCAGCTACTTTTTCTCCATATTTAAAGTACCATCCATAGTTTGGAGAGCTTTGCTCTTCTATATAATCTTCATATGAATTATTAGATATTGATACTTCATATGTTGTTTCTAATGAAGATCCATATAATGATTCTTTTTCTATCTCTAATCTTGCATATTTACTTCCACCAGCTGTTTTACCATCTAGGTCTGATAAATAACGAGATATTCCTTGTTTAGGGTTTGAAGATACTAAAGAAGTACCTTGCGCATTTGCTAATTTTACGTTTGTTATTTTCTTCTCTACTTTTAAATCCTGAGGTGTCTCTTTTATTATTCCTAGGTTCATTTTATTATAGCTATTTTTATGAACATTTTCTGTTCTTTCTTTTTCACTACTTCCAAATATTTGTGTATCATTTTCTATTGATATACCTATCATTGGAGTATACGAATGGATTACCATTTTGTTTCCACTTCCATCTAGTATATATCCATCATCACTACTAACTTTTGTTCCTCCATTATATATACTTCCATCTTCATTATATACAAATCCATTTGTCTTAGCTCTCTCCATTATATTGTCACTTGCTATTGAATAATCTCCTCCATCTGATGATTTATACCACTCTAACAATTCTTGTGCTGATTTATATGAATCATTTGTTATTCTTCCAGCATAATAATTTGTTAATGTAGTTATTGCATTTTGTATTTCTGCATTATTTTGCTTTTCAAATGAAGTCTTTTTCATTGCATTTTTTGCAACATTTGAAGTTACTATTGTAGATTTATAATCTCTTAAGTTAATGTCTACATTTCCCCCACTGCCTAAATCTACCATTTTTTGTGTTCCATCTCCATAGGTATATTTTATGTAATAATATCCTGGCACAACTCCTACGAATTCATAATATCCACTATTATTTGTATATACTGCATTTTGTGTTCCTGATGCATTTTTATCTGGATATCTATATACTGGATTTCCTGACCTATCTACTAACTCTACTTTTACAGCTTTTGCTCTATTTTTTTCATTACCATCTATTACACCATTTCCTAGATTTTCGTTACCAGATCCAGGTGCTTTTGTATCTTCATATACTGTTCCGGTTAACTTTCTATCATCTCCTAATGAGATTTTTAAGCATAATGCACTATCTTCTCCTGGTTTTATTACAGATTTGTGTGTATAGTATTTTTCGTTAACTGAGTTTGCATATCTTTTATTTACTGTTTCTTGTAACTTGTCTTTATTTTCCTTCCATACATTATCTTGTCTTATATAATCATGGTATCCCATTGATTTGGCAATTGATGGTTCTTTGTCATCTTCTTTAGTTCTTATAGATTCTCCACTTAAAATTCTTTCTAAAGCTGGTTCTTTAATTTTGAATTGTATATACGATCTTATTGTTTCCCCACCAGTTAAACCATTTTTATATACACTATTATTATTATTTATACTATAACTTGCTGTTCCATTTCCTGAATTTGACCATAATGCAAAGTCTGTACTATCTGTATTATTCTCGTTATTACATAAGTCATATCTATTTGAATCATATTCGTTTGTTAATGAATTCAAGAACAATTTTTCTTCTCTGTATACTTTTGGTAAATTTAGTGCAGTTGTATTTGTTATATCTATTTTGTAAACTACATATACTTGCAACTTTCCTGAATTAGTCCATCTATCTTTCATACTATATGCTATATCACATGGATATATGGCATATCTATTATAACTGTCTTTTGTATTTTGGACATTTACTTTTGGAACATAGTTTGAATTAATATCTGTTGCTTCTCCATATATATACGTATATGTATATCCATTTAATTTTACTTTAATATAAGCTAATTCTTCTGATATAGTATATGTTGGATCTACTACATCTACCAATCCTAGGTTTATATTTTTTACTGTGTAATCTCTTTCATCATAATATCCTGTTATTGGAGTTTCTTTTAATTCATTTGATGTAGGTGGGTTTTTTGTATCATTACCATATATTTTGTTTGCAATTTTTTTATTGTTTTCTAGTATTGCATTAATATCCCACTTATTTGGTGTACGATATGTTACTGCTTCTCCTGTACCTGTTAATGCATTATCATCTAATTTTACATTTTCTTCTTGAGCTTTTGAGTTTATTTTAACATCTCTTCCTACAAATGGTGTTACTGTTATATATGCTTTATCATTATATATAAATTTTACATATCCATTTGCTAAATCCCAATAGTAAATATCTCCTGAAGCATTTTTATTTTTCTTAGTAAATTTATAGTAACCTTTGTTATCTGTTGTAGTTGTAGCTATATTTGTACCATTTCCATCATATAATTCTACTGTTATTCCTTTTAATAATTTATCTTTACTTCCGTTTATATATAGCTCATCTGTCATTGCATTTTTTCCATTTGCTAAATCATTCCATACATATCCCTCTAAAGAAGCTACTATTTTTTTATTTTCTATTGCTACTTCATAAGGAGCTTTTGCACCTTGATTTTTATTCAATGTTACAGTGCTTAATTTTACCCAATTTGGACATTTAGAGTCTGAACCATATCCTGTTTGTTTTGTTATATCATATCCTTTTGGAGCTTCTGTTTCATATATTGTATAATTTCCATAGCATAAGTTCTCTATTGTAACAGTTCCGTCACTCTTTGTTGTAAATTCATATCCCTTTTCTTTCGAGCTGATAGTACCTCCATCTTGTGTTACCCATGCATTTTCTACATTAGAGTATAATTTAAATTTAGCACCTGCAAGTGTCATATCTATCTTAGAATCTTTTTTTATTATTTTTAAACTAGCAACTGTTAACTCATTTTGAAAATATCCTCCACTTGGTAAAGCTGGTTTACTTTCGGTATTATCTGCTGAAACCTCTATTTCACCTAAATATACCCAACCATTTTGCTTACTTATATTATCTTTTCCATATCCTGATTGTTCACTTAATTTATAAAATCTATTATCTGAAGATTTAATTTCATAAATTTTATACGTTCCTATATTTAGGTTATCTACTTGAAATTCACCATTATTGTTTGTTGTAAATGTTGTACTACCTTCTCCTGTTGTATTATTTTTGTAACTTATTGTTCCATCTTGAGCTTTTGTTACAAATCCATATTTTGTGCCATTATAATCTCTTTCATCTCTAAATAGCTTCATTTGTGTACCTGCTAGATTTACCTGTCCACTATGAGTAGATTTATCAGGTCCTTTTTTTACTATTTTGATACTTCCAACTGTCAGTTTATTTTCAAAATATCCTTTACTCGGTAAAGCTGGATTACTTTCGGTATTAGCTGTTGAAACCTTTATTTCACCTAAATATACCCAACCATTTTGCTTACTTATATCATCTTTTCCATATCCTGGTTGTTCACTTAATTTATAAAATCCTTCATCTGAAGATTTAATTTCATAAATTTTATATGTTCCTGTATCTAGGTTATCTACTTGAAATTCACCTTTAGCGTCTGTTGTAAATGTTGTACCACCATCTCCTGTTGTATTATTTTTGTAACTTATTGTTCCATCTGAAGCTTTAACTACAAATCCATGGTTTGAATCACTTTCATTTCTAAATAACTTCATTTGTGTACCTGAAAGTCCAACTTGTTTGTTATGTGAAACTTTGTCAGGTCCTTTTTTTACTATTTTGATACTTCCAACTGTCAGTTTATTTTCAAAATATTCCTTACTCGGTAAAGCTGGATTACTTTTGGTATTTTCTGATGAAACCTCTATTTTACCTAAATATACCCAACCATTTTGCTTACTTATATCATCTTTTCCATATCCTGTTTGTCCACTTAATTTATAAAAATGTTCATCTGGTGATTTAATCTCATAAATTCTATATGTTCCTGTATTTAATTTATCTACCTGGAACTCTCCATTACTATCTGTTGTAAATTTTGTTCCATTTACTCCTGTTGTATTATTTTGATAACTTATTGTTCCATCTTGAGCTCTAGTTACAAATCCATATTTCGTTTGATTAAAATCTTTTTCATCTCTAAATAACATCATTTGTGCATTCTCAAGATTTATTTGTTGATTATGATTATATATATAAGGTCCTTTCTTTATAACTTTTAAGCTTCCTGTATTTGCATTATCTACTAAGTCTAAATCTACATTTACAAAGTCAGTATTTAATTCAAGAGTTAAGTAAGCAGGATTATTTTCATTAATTGTAACTGTTCCATTATTTGATGTTATCGTTGCTTTTATAATTTCCGGTCTATATTCTTCATTTTCTCCTATTGATGTTTCTATTAGCATATATTTTCCTGTTTTTAAACCATATATTTTAATTTCTCCATTTTCATTTGTAGTTAATGGTTGAGGATCTGTGTAATATTTTACAAAACCTTGATTATCAATACCTACATAAGAACCTCCTCCAAGTAATTTTAAATTAAATGTTACTCCTTTTAACGCATCTTTTGTTTTCATTACACTTCCATTATTAACTTTTGCTCCACCAGCTTTTTTTATTGTTAAATTTATTTTATTACCATCTTCTACCGGTATTTCTATTTTTCCAGCTTTAAATTCTTCTTCATGTATTTCCGCATATACTAACCTTTGCTTAGTATTACCTGCAGATTTTAACATATATAAATTTGCCCAATATCTGTTTGCATATTTAGACGGAACTTCCATATTAATCTTAGTAATTTGATAATTAGAATATGGACAATATACATAAATTTTGTCAAAACGTTCTATGTCTTCTATATTATTTATTGGTGTCTTTTTATCTTCTTTGTATAATTTAAATATATCGCTATTGTTATTTGTATCTTTTGTTATTTTAAAAGTATTATCACGTTTATTACCACTTGCATCTATAGTTGTATATGATATATTTATTTCTTTAATACAAGCAGTTCTACCAAAATACACTGAAAATTCAATATATCCATCGCTATCTCTCTTAGCTGCATCCGCCTTTACACCATTAACATACCAGTCTGTATTTACTCCACTTTCATTCCACGTATCAAGTATGAAATCTGTTAAATCATCATCTTTTTCTAGTTTTGACTCTTCAAGATCGTCTCTATTTACTTTTTGTTCCCAACAGTTATAACACATACACCAATTTGTGTTTTCATGTTTTATATCCAAAGAAATAGTATAGTCCGAATACATCCCATTCCAATACTTCCAAAGTGCCTTTTGTCTTTCAGAACCTCCTTCTTTTTGCCATCCCCATCCCCAATTTAAATTTTCTTTTGGTTCTGGAAAACAAAGGTATGCTAGCATGTTATTCGTATTCATATCCGGCCACGTATAATCTGTCGTTCTATCTTTCATATGTAGCCTTCTTTTATCAGAATGTATCTCCATTATTCCTTCTACTTTATAATTAGTATCTGTAGTCAAACTTCCAGCATGATTAATACAATAAAGATTAGGTTGACCTTTTAAGTCATTCTCATTAATAATCAATTCTTGACCTATCCATGTAGGTATATCAAAAGCTTGTACTTTGCCTTTAGTTAGAAATAATAATAATATAGCTAATGTAAATGTAAATATTATTTTCATAAAATTTTTTGAATTTTTCACCTTTATTTCTCCTTTCTTTAAAATTTTATAAATGTATTTATTATCCTTTTTTTAATTAGATATGCCACTAATACTATTATTACTAACATTGATATCATTATGAAAATAAAGTTTATAACAGCACCTGTCTTTACACTTATAATTAAATCACATGACCCCATATCATCTTCTGATTTTTGTTTATTTCCTACAGTAGAGTCTATGTCTTTTACATTTAGTGAATTGTAATCTTCTGTTATTTCTGCTGTGTTGTTTACTAATCCTGTATTTGTTTCTGTCATTGTTTTTGTTAATACTAATGTTACTTCTTTTGTCTCTCCTGGCTCTATTTTTGTATTTGACAAAGCTTTTGAATATAGAGTATTTCCTGACTGATACCAATTTGAATTTAACTCAGAGTTAAATGCTAAATCCACTGGCTTATAATCTGCTATATTTTTTGCATATCCTGCTATTTCTCCTGTATTTGTTACTCTTATTTTATATTCTACAACTACTGTTGAACCACTTAAATTTTTTGCTTTTATATCTACTTTTGCAAGTTTTACATTATCGTAATTTGTAACTGTTGTTCCTGCTGAATTAGCTACTGTTACTTTACTTATTGTTTTTGAAAGTTCTAAATCAAATGTTTTTGCTTCTACTAAACCTATATCTATATTAGTTAAATTATTTCCACTTATAGTTAATGTATCTGTTGATGCAACATTTTGTTCTTGTCCATTTATATTTAGTGTAACATTTTCTACATCTGAGTTTCTACTATCCTGAACTCCATCTGCATGATATGAAGTTAATATATATTTTTCTTTATCATATTCAAATATTGCAATATATCTACCATTTTGAATTTGTGATAGTGAATATGTTCCATTACTAGAAGTTACTCCTGTTGTTATTTCATTATTTGTATCTATATCAATTAAAGAAACTTGTATTCCTTCCAAATTTTTTTCATTTGAATCTCTTTGTCCATCTTCATTTTCATCAAACCATGCTGTACCTGAAATTACATATGTATCTTGCTTTTCACCATTACCTCCATTTGGGTTATCTTTATCATCATTTCCATTATCCCCATTTGGGTTATCTTTATCATCATTTGGGTTATTATCATCACCTTGTCCTTCATTGCCGCTTCCGCCTTCATCTCCGCCGTCTCCTTCATCTCCGCCGTCTCCTGGATTTTCACTATCTCCTCCTGGAATTGTAGGTATTTCTGGATCAGGAACAAATGGCTCTCTTTCTTCACCAACTAATATATGTGTAACTTCATTTGATGTTCCTAATAACATATAATCATCATATATATTTGCTATATTTTTTACTTGTTGCTTTTCTGCATAAATCATATCATCTGGTACAGATGCTTGTACATTAACATTTATTGTTGTTTCTATTGGTAATGGATACTCTACTTCTATAATCCAATTTTCATCTCTATCTAAATAACTTTCATATTCTACATCAGTTTCATCAACTGTAATTTTTTCTATATTTAGGACACCTGTCATTTGTTGTTCTATTTTAAAACGTTTTATATCATCATTTCCCTCATTTTTTATTACCATATTATAATTAACTTTGTCTCCAGCTCGTATTTCAGCCCCCTCATTTTCAGATGACATAGTTATAGAAGCTCTTATGTCTTTTATATCTTCTACAATTTGATATGAGCGATATTTATTATTTGCAACTGCTTCAACATATGCTTTGCTTCCTTCTCCTTTATTAAGTTGCATTTGGAATGTAAATTTCTTAGTTTCATTTTTTTGTATTTCACTAATTACAAAATTACCATCATCTCCTATTGGTATTTCATCAAATGAATCATAAATTAGTAAATTGCTTCTAAGCTCTCCTTCTCCTATATTTATTGTTACATCATTTAAAGTATTATTACTTAAATTTTGTACTTCTAACATATACATATAAAAGCTTTCAGCTTTACTTTTCATTTCTACTCTGTCCATCATTATTACACTTACTTTTAAATCTGCTTTTTCTATTTTATGGTTTATACTTTTTCTTTCTTCTAAATTGTCATACTGTACAGTTATATTATTTGTTAAATCTGTATCAGTTGCAATGTCTGAATTTAACATAATTTCATATTTATACTTTACAGTTTGTCCAACTTGAACATTTTCTAAAGTTGTAGATGGTGTTCTGTCGTTAATTTCTACAAATTTATCGTCTCTACCGCTTCCTACATATCCACCGCCTTCTTCATCTTCTTTTGGTGCTAATTTTGTAAATTCTACATATTTAGTATTTGCTGGCACACTTCCTGTTACTGTTAATGCATTTATTGTTTCTGCTCCTGTGTTTTCTACTGTTACTTCATATGTTACAACTTCTCCACTATATATTTTTCCTCCTTCTGGTATTTCATCTCCTCCGACATAAGCTTTTACAGTAGTTGCTACTTGTTTTTGTCCTGGTACTGGATCTGAAATGGTTGGTATATTTTCTTTTTGTTGTAACTGTTGTTCTTCTACTTGAACTCCTCCTTCTACCTTAATTGGAACTTGAGTTGTTCCATTGTCTAAATATTCTGTTGCTATTTCATTTGTATAATTTAAAGTTATATTTTCATCGCTATCTACTGTTGATTTGTCTAATTCTAGGTTAGCATATATTATTAAAGTTGTTCCTTCTATTACTTCTGTGTTATATGAATTTTGAGTTCCAGAAAGAGACACATTCATTATATAATTTTCATTTTCTTTTGTTATTGTCGCCTGATTTAAACCTAATCCATTTCCATATAGTAATCTACATTTTGGTTCAATAACCTTTGTAACTTCTTTTGGCAATGTTACTCTTATTGTTGGATTTTGATATAAGTCTTTGCTTTCATCATTATTTTTTAATGCTACTGTTATTTTTACATTTTTATTTTGTTCTATTGATGATAATTTTGTTACATTTACTTTTAAGTCTGCTTCTGATGATGTATTTTTTAATTCTATTCTTGATTCTTTTGTATTATTTTCTTTTGAATCATAACTTCCACTTATTGTTTCTTTTATATTTGTTAATATATTTATTTGTTCTCTTGTGTATCCACTATTTAATATAGCCTTTTTGTTTTCTACATTTAATGTTCCTATTTTTATTGGTTTACTTGTTATTATTTCTATTTTACTTGTATTTTCAGTTATTATTATATTTCCATTTTCATCTGCTTGAGCTTCTTTTGTTATATTTGCTATTACATTTCCTGCTTCATCTTTTATTGTTATATATCCTTCTTCGCCAAATATTTTTATAAATTCATCTTTGTTTATTTTTGTTTCTTTATATATAGTATTTGCTTCAAATTCATTATCTCCTACTAAATATGTTGCTTTATTGGCTTTTAAAGATATTGTATTTGCTATATCTAAAAAGTCTACATTTATTTTATTTTTCTCTGTATATTCTCTTTCTTCTCCTGTATATATTCTTCCTTTATATATACCGTCTTCATTATTTGTTAATGAATATGATACTATTCCATCTTTCTCTTTATCTATATGAACATTAGCTGAGTTTGATAATTCTTTATTGTCATAAGTATTTATTTTGCTATTTACTACTATTTCTTTATTTGTTATGTTTTCATTTTTGTCTAATATATATGTTACAACTATTTCGTCTACTGCATTTTTACTCCAATTTATACTATTTTTGTTTTCATTTAAAAGTTTTATTGTTAAATCTTGATTTTCTTTATTATATATATAATTTCCTTGACCAAATTCAATATTTTTATTTGTTCCTGCTGTACTTCTTGCATGTACTCTTACTTCTTGTACATTTTCTATTGTATTTAATTTTATTTCTGTATTTTTTATAGGATAATTATTGTTAGTAACTCTGCTTCCTATTAATATTTGTACTACTCTTTTTTCTTCTCCATTTATGTTATATATACAATTTGTTAAGATTCCTGAACTTATTTGAGCTTTTATTTCTTCATTTGATTTCCATTTTATTTCTACTACTGATGCACCCTTTATATCTATATATTTGTCTTTTTCTGCACTTTTACTATTTACATACTGTCCTTGTAACATTACTTCTGTTTTAGAATTTAACATTGTTTCTGTTATTGTTTCTTCTTTTATTGCTGATATTTTTAATTTTATTGTTTCTGTGCTTCCCGCATTTATTTGGTTTAATGTTACTTGGTTACCAGATATTGAAGATATTGTTGGACTTAATATTTCTTCACTTATTTTAAAGTTGCTATTATTTAGAAGTATACTTCCATTAAAATATCCCTCATTTTTTACAGACAAATCTACATACAAATATTCTTCTTTGTCTATATCCCTTTCTATTGTTTCAATTTTTTCTCCATTTTCATCCACAAAATATGCTGTGAACTCTATATTTGAACTATTTGTTTTTACCACGTCTATTGCATATGAAATTACAGATGCCCCAACAAATAAAACATCTGAGATTACAAGCATAAATATTATTAAAACTGCTGTGATTTTACTAACTAAATTATTTTTTAAAATGTTCATATAGATTCCTCCTCTTTTCTATTATAAGAAAATTTATTTTTTTAAGTCAATACTATCTATTCTCTGTTATTTTTTATTTTACATTTTTTATTTCAAATATACTTACGGAAGCTTTTTTTGAATCTCTTAGATTGAGATTTATTAATTTTTTATTACAATTTTATTACATTTTTCTTTTTTATTTTCGTAATCCTTAAGGATTGTAGACTTTGCTTTATTTTCTATTCACACATATTTTTTTTGTTAATATAATATACTACTAAGAGAGGTGAATTTTATGAACAATAATGATATTTCTTATTTAATGAATATGCTTGGTAAAATGGATAAAAATCAATTAAATAATGGTCTTAACAGAATCAACCAAATTTTGACTCCTGAAGAAAAGCAAAAAATTATTCAAGCTTTAAATTCTAAAAACAATGGTCAAAATTAGCTATGAATAAGTATTATTTTAAAAAAATTAAGAAAGGATGATTTATATGGCAGAAAATGATTTAAATAATAGTTCTTCTAATATAAACATTACTCCAGATATGATTAATAATATAGTTAATATGCTAAAAAATAACACTACCACTGCTAATAAAGCTTCCTTTAAAAATGATTCATTTGAACATATAAGTTCAAATGATAGTGTAAATTCTGATAATAATTCCGAAAACTTTTCAAATAATATAGACTTTGAAACCATTTTAAAAATAAAGTCTATTATGGAGAATCTAAATAAAAAAGATGATCCAAGAAGCAATTTACTTTATTCTTTAAAACCTTATTTACGAGAAACTAGGCAAAAAAAATTGGACCAATATGTTAATTTATTAAAGATTACACAAGTTACAAACTTATTTAAAAATGACAAAGGAGATGAAGGGTAATGCCTTTTTTTCGTTTTCCATTTTTTTATAATACTAATTATTATAATTCATTGGGAAGTTACGGAATCAATAATTTCGCCCAAAAAAATAGTTTAAATTCTAATATAAATGATACTAGTAATTCGCATAACAATATTACCATGCAAAATGCTAATTCTACATATAAAAATAATTTAGACTCACACAAAAAAAATAATTCAAAAAGTAATGTTGATAATTACTTTTTTGAATTATTTGGTTTAAAACTTTATTTTGATGATGTGTTATTAATTTGCCTTATATTTTTTTTATATGATGAAGGAGTAAGAGATAATGAATTATTTATAAGTTTAATTTTATTGCTTTTAAGTTAAATTTTATTCAATAACAATTTCCTTTTTTTCTTTGTCAATATATATGTATGTTTCTTTATGAAGAGGTTCTTCATCTCTATCTATTTCTTTTACTATATTTGCTATACGAAGTTGTACTGTATCTAGTTTTCCGGGTTGCAATTATTGCATTTACATTTCCCTTTGCTCCAGCATGAGCTAAACCTCTAAGAGTTCCAAGTACTACAATATTATCTGCTGCAACTACTTCTGCTCCTGAATTTACATCTCCTAATATAACTATACTTCCTTCTTCTTCTATTTTTTGTCCAGACCTAAGTGAACCTCTATGAAATCTAGTCTCTGATATTGATATTTCTTGTATAAATGGCTTTTTAATATTGGAAAGTCCAAGTTCTTTTGGCATATCAAAATCAACGTCCACATCTATATATTCTTTTATTATTTCTTCAATTTCATCCATTTCTTTGTTTTTTAAGACTTTACCTGTTATCATTATTGGTGTTTTTTCGTCTTTATATATTTTTTTTAACTGGATTACTTTTCTTCTAATTTGTACAATTATATCTTCAAATCTAGCTTCATTACTTATCTTTATCAATACAAGATTGTTTTTTTGGCTTACATTTATATAATTTTTCATCGTCATTTCTCCTATCCCAATAAATAATTATCTTTTGATATTTATTTATCCTAATATTTTATTTAATAGGCTATCTAATATTTTCCATATAATTTATTGCCTGATTATTCTCTTGTATTTCATTTTCATTTAAATTCATTCCAAAGTATTCTGCTATAATTTCTTTTGCAACTTCTGCTGTGTAAAATCCATGTCCTCCATTTTCTACCATTACTACAACTGCTATTTCAGGGTCATTAAATGGTGCATATCCTGCAAACCATGCATTTACATCTTGCCCTGCTTCTGCTGAACCTGTTTTTCCTCCAACTTCTATATCAAAGTCTCTAAATACTGAACTTGCTGTTCCGGTCTTCTGTAACAGAACGCATTCCTTCTAATACTGCTTTAATATTTGCATCAGAAAATTTTAAATCTTCTGTTCCGTTATTTTCTAAATTTAATTTTGTTGTTACATATTGTTCTATTTCTTTTCTAGAAGATTCTGTTCCATCTGCATTTAGTATTCTTTTTATTATTGTTGGTTCTATTTTGCTTCCACCATTTGCAACCATTGCAACATATTTTGCTATTTGTATAGGTGAAAAGTTATTATAACTTTGACCAATAGCAGTTGATAAAGTTTGTCCTGCCGACCATGTTTCGTTTAAAGCTTTTGCAGCTTCTGGTGATGCCAATGTTCCTGATGTTTCACTTGGTAATTCTATACCTGTCTTTTTGCCTAATCCAAAATATGTAGCATATTTATCTATAGTTTCTATTCCTACTCTATTTCCTACTTCATAAAAGAAATAATTACATGAATTTTTTATTGCATCTGAAACATTTTGCCATCCATGTCCTCTATGATAACTTGTATAGTACCAACAAACTGGTTGATAATCTCTATATTTTGTGTATCTTCCTGTGTCATTTATTTTTTCTGATGTTGAAATTGCCCCAGTCTCTAGCCCTGCTAATGCTGTTACCATTTTAAATATTGAACCTGGCGCATATGCACCTTGTATTGCTTTATTAAACAAAGCATTGTTTTCTTTGATTTTATTATATTCTGTTGTGCTTATCCCCCCTACCCATGAATTTGGGTTGTAATCTGGATTACTTGCCATTGCAATTATTTCGCCAGAATGTACATCTATTACAACAACTGTACCACCTTTGGCATCATATCTATCAGAAAATCCTCCGCTTCTTATTTTATTTATATTATTTTTTAAGGCTGTTTCTGCTACTTGTTGAAGCTTAGAATCTATTGAAAGTACAACTGTAGAACCTTGCTTTGCTTCTTGTGTTACAGTTTCTCCTGTAACAGTACCATCAACCGACATTTCTATTTCTTGTTTTCCGCTTTTGTCCTCTTAAATAATCTTCGAACAATGCTTCTATACCTGTTTTTCCAACATAGTCATCATTATTGTAAATTTCTTTTTGTTCATTATATTCTTTTTCACTAATTTTTCCTATATATCCTAATATGTGTGAGGCTAAATTGTCATAATTATATTTTCTTGTACTTTCAGTTGTAATTGTAACACCTGGAAATTCAGCATTTTTTTCACTTATTTGTGCTATTATTTCTCTTGGTACGTTTTCTGCAAGTCCTATGGATTTAGTACTACTGTAGCCTTTTGTAGTTATTTCATATCTTATAGATATTATTTTTCTTGCTTGCTCTAAATTTTGACTACTTATATCATATTTGTCTATAAAAAAGTTTATTGCTTGCTCAGGAGTTGCATTTTCTTCTAATTTATAGCGTTTTAACCATTTTGAAAGTTCTTCTCCTTCGATTGTATAAGCTGTGCATTCATTATTTATAGGAAAATTATTTGGGTAATTTATTTTATATTTTTCAAATAAATTTATTAAATTTAAAATGCAATTATTTAATGTTTCATCATCTGATTTTGTTTTATATAATTCTAAGTTAAAAGCACTTGTACTTGTTGCTAGCTCATTTCCTGACCTGTCTACAATTTGCCCTCTTGTTGCTTCTAATGTGCTTTCTCTCGAAAGTCTTGTGTTAGAAGTTTCTCTATATTCTGCACCTTTTACTATTTGTAATTCAAACAACTTTATTATTAATATTACACCAATAATGTAAACTAAAATTATTAAAATATTAAATCTTAAATTTGTATATTCTTTTTTTATTCGTTTTTTCAATATTTCACCTTCTTTTGGTTAAATGTAAAAGTTAAAAATATCTTGTTAAAATTTTGTTGTTTTTGTATTCTTCTTCTATTATATAACCTGATTTTTGAATTAATGGATATAATATTATTGTAATTATTATATTGTAAACACTTTCTATTAAAAGTATTTTTATAAATTGAGTTATTTCAAAAGAATAACTATATATAAAATAACCTAATATATATGACCCTATTTCATATATACATGTACTTATTACTACCATAAGCATTATTGAAATTCTACTCTCTTTTGAAAAGTTTTTATCAAAAATTCCTCCAATTAAACCAACCGTTCCCAACATTATTGCCGAAATTCCTACTTTTCTGCCTATAAATAAGTCTAGTAATAATCCGAAATATAATTCCATAAGATACCCCGGCTATTTTGTTATAAAATAAGCCTATAAATAAAATAAATATTATAAACATATTTGGCATTACACCAGCTATTTTAAACCAAGTAAACAGGTTCTGATGTAATAAGTATATTATTATAAATGCAATTATTAATAGTATGTTTATCAATACTTTTTTCATTTACTTTCTACTTTCCTTTCAAAAATTAGAATTAATTTGTTATTACTAGCACTGTTTCTAGTTTATTAAAGTCAACTGCTGTTTCTACTAAGGCATATCTATCTTCTAAATTTGTAGTGTTTATTACTTTCGATACTTTACCTATATATATACCTTTTGGATATATGCCTCCCAAACCAGATGTTTCTACTGTATCGTCTTGTGCTATATTGGCTTCTGTAGGTATATATACACTTTTTAAAGTTTTATTTTCTTGAAGCATACCTTTGCAAACTACACTATCTCTTGAAGAGCTTAGCAAGCTACTTGTATTACTTGATGAATCTATTATTGTTTGAACTTTTGATGTTGTATCTGTTGCTGAAATTACATATCCTACTAGTCCTTCCGAGGCTATTACTGTCATATTTTCATGTATTCCACTATTTGTTCCTGCATTTATTATTATTGTTTTTGAATAGTTGCTTATATCACGACTTATTACATCTGCTGCAACTGTTTGGTAATCTTTATATTTTTCTGATAAATTTAAATATTCTTTTAGTGTTTGATTTTCTGCTTTTATTGTTTCAAATTCTCTAAGTTTTTCTTCTAATTCATTATTCCTTGCTGTTAGTTCTTCATTTTGTGACTTTAAATCATTTATATTAGTAAAAAAAGATGAATTTCCATGTAGTTTGTTTTTTACGTATGTAAGTCCATTTTGAATTGGATTTACTAGTTTATTGGCAATATTTTCTATGTATGATAAATTACTATTTTCTGTATTTGTTAAAATTACAAGTAATATCAATATTATTATTGTTATTATTATTCCTATAATCCCACTTTTTTTATTTTTGTACATAATAATTTATCCTTTCTTTTTTTACTTTTTATATATATTTTTTATAGGTTACTTCGTATTCCCTTTATCTATAAACGTTTTTTCTGTAATTATCTATAACTTCTTTTTCTACTATTAATTAAAACCGTTTTTAGTTTTTCTAGTTCTTCTAAAGTTTTGCCAGTACCTCTTACTACACAGTCTAACGGTGAATTGGCTATAAAAACTGGCATATTAGTCTCTGTACTTATTAATTTGTCAATATTTTGAATTAATGCTCCTCCGCCGAGCAAGGTATATTCCTTTTTCTACTAAATCTGCTGCAAGCTCTGGAGGCGTTTTTTCAAGGGTTTGTTTTATTGTATCTATTATTTTTCCAACAGATTCACTCATAGCTTCCATTGCTTGAGAAGATTTTACTGTTATATTTCTTGGAAGTCCTGTTACTAAATCTCTTCCTCTTATTTCCATTGGAACATCTGTCATAAGTGGAGTAGCACATCCTATTGTCATTTTAATTTGCTCTGCTGTGGTATTTCCTACAAAAAGATTTTCTTCTCTTTTTAAGTAATTTATTATATCTTCATCTAATTCATCCCCAGCAATTCTTAATGAATTGCTTACAACAATTCCTCCTAAAGATATAACTGCAACCTCAGTTGTTCCTCCGTCCTATGTCTACTATCATGCTTCCACTTGGTTCACTAATATTTATTCCAGCTCCTATTGCAGCAGCCATTGGTTCTTCTATTAAATAAACCTCTTTTGCACCTGCTTGCATAATAGTTTCTTCTACTGCTCTTTCTTCTACTTCAGTTATTCCTGATGGTACTCCAACTACTACTCTTGGTCTTCCAACATTGTACCTAGTACATACTTTTCTTATCATATTTTTTAACATCATTCCTGTAGCTGTAAAATCTGCTATTACTCCATCTTTCATTGGTCGTACAGCTTGTATGTCTTCAGGTGTTCTGCCAAACATTTCTTTTGCCTCATACCCTGTTGCAACTATTCTTCCTGTTTTTTTGTCTATTGCAACAACTGAAGGCTCTTTTAATACTATTCCTTTTCCCTTTAAAGTTATTAAAATATTGGCTGTTCCTAAGTCTATTCCAATATCTTTTGAACCAAATGTAAAAAACTTCATTTTTTATTTCATTCCTTTCCCAATTTTGATTTCCATTTTTCTATAGTTTTTATACTGATGTATTCATTATTTCCTATTACAATATGGTCTAATAGTTCTATTCCAATAACTTTTGCAGCTTCTTCTAATCTTTTTGTAATTTCATAATCTTGATTGCTAGGTGTTGCATTTCCGACTTGGATGATTATGCACAAGTATCATTTTGGGTGCATTAATTTTTACCGCTTCTGATAAAATATTTCTCATTCCAATGTTTACAAAATTGTTTCCACCTACTGCTACGTTTTTAATTTTTAGTATATTTAGCCCATTATCTAATAATACTATTTTTGCTATTTCTATTTTTTCGTGTTGCATTTCATTCATTAGTATTTTAACTATATCATTTGGTTCTTTTATTTTAATTTTTCTATAATTTAATGGCGTATTCATTCTACATGCAAGTTCACATACTGCTTTTAGCTGTATTGCTTTTACACGTCCTAGACCTTTTATTTTAGTTAGCTCTTCTATACTTATTTCTCTTAAAAAACTTAAATCGTCTTTACCATACATTTCGTTTAAGTTTAGTATTTTTCTTGCTATATCTACACTTGTAAGTTCTTTAGTTCCTGTTTTTATTATTATAGCTAGTAATTCTGCATTACTTAAACTTTTTTCTCCGAAGTAATTCTAACTTTTCATATGGTCTTTCACTTGTTGGTAATTCTTTTATTGTCAATTAATTTTCCTTTCCGCCCCTTAGTTGTTTTTTTAAACCTTTCTATATATGAAAATTGCTATTGCCATTCCTATTATGCTGGCAATATTTATCTTTATTGTAAATGCAAATGTAATACTTATTATGCTTAAATTTAATACAAATGGATTTTCTAACCCAAATTGCTGTCCAAACGATAACCACCATAATCCGCTTACATTTCCTGCTAAATCTCCTAGTAATCCTCCTATTACTAATCCACTTAGTATAAATATTAATAGTATCCAAAAACTTTTATCTCTTACTGCCATTTTTGCTCCTCCTTTGTTTTTTCTCCTCTTACGGATTTTCATGTTTATGTGACTTTTATATTATATATTGATTTTATAATTTTTTCAAGCAAATTGTAGATTTTTTTTATTTTTTATGATATTGTAATTATAATTTACAAAATTTAATGGAAAAAATTGTGGCTTTAAATACAATCATTTTTATAGTATAATATTTTTAGCAGATATTTTTCTTATACATATAATGCTTGGGAGGATATTTTAGTTTGAAAGCAAGTAAACTTTCATATCTATGCATATTTTCCAAGTGAAGTGAGAAAAGAAAGGAATTTTATATGAAGATTGAAAAACTTACAGATAATAAAATTAGAATAATAATTAACCTTGATGAACTTCCAGAAAAAGGTATGGATATACATAGTTTTGCAAAAAATCAAAATGCTACCCGGATCTCTTTTTCAAAATATTTTAAGTGAAGCAGAAAAACAAGTTGGTTTTAAAGTCCAAAATTGTAGATTACTTGTTGAAGCATTTTTTACCTCTGAAGGATATATTGTGTTTACTTTAACAAGATATAAAAATGAAACAAATTCTATATCATCATCAACATCTGCGTTAGCTGGATCTAAAAAAGTAAAATTTAAAAGAAAAACTCCTGATGGTTCGTGTTCAAATGCAATATATAAATTTAATACTTTTGAAGAATTTTGCAACTTTTGTACATACTGCAATAGCTCAAAGCTAAGTGATTTAAAGAGCTTTGCAAAAAATATTTCCTTATATGAATATAACAATTTATATTATTTAGTATTTACAAATATTAATGTAGATTATAAAAATATAAAATTATTTTACACATCTATTTCCGAGTTTTCAAACTTAGTTAGTAACTCTATTACATTAAAAAGTAAATTAGATGAATATGGAAAAATAATCTTTAAAACAAATGCTATAAAAAATGGAATAAAATATTTTTCAAATATTTAACTAAATTTATGGATTATTTTTTATAAATATGTTATTATAATAATATCTTTATAAAGAGGTGGTGAATATAATGATTCCATATGATGATTCTGATGCTATAAGAACAGTAGATACTAATTCAATTTTAACAAATACATTTTTTAGAATGTTTTTAGGTTTGTTAGCTAGCGCCCTTACTGCTTTTTATGCATATTATTCAGGAATGTATTACAATATTATTGCTAATGGATATTACCTTATTTTAGCAGTGGTCGAAATAGTAGTTGTTTTAGTATTTTCACTTTTATTTAAAAAACTATCTCCAACTGCTGTTACAGTTCTGTATTTTGCTTATGCATTTTTGAATGGATTTACTTTGGCTGTAGTATTTGCTGCATATGAAATGACTTCTGTTGCATATGCTTTTTTAGGAACAGCTGGTCTTTTTGGTGTATTATCTCTTATTGGATATAAGACTAAAAAGGATTTATCAAATTGGGGAACTATTCTTACAATTGCTTTACTTATAGGTATTGTTTTAACTCTTGTAAACTTTTTTATCGGAAGTACAATGTTAGATGTTGTTCTTGATTGGGCAATTTTGTTTATATTTTTCGGTATTACTGTTTACGATATGAATAAAATTAAGGCAATGCAAGAAATGGGATTTTGTGAAGACGAAAAATTGTATGTTTATGGAGCTATGGAATTGTACCTAGATTTCATTAACATTTTCTTAAGAATTTTGTCTTTATTTGGAAAACGTAGAGATTAGATAAAAAATCACTCTAATTTATGGAGTGATTTTTAGTTGTTACAATTCACCGTTTATAATCTAAAAATTAATAAAATTTTCATAAAAAGCTTTGTCCTTTACTTTTAGTTTTATTTCATTAAAAGACTTTTAAAAAAACTCTTGCAAAATACTAAAAATCAAAGTATAATATATAGGTAGTTTTTATATGTGCCTATAGTTTAGCTGGATAGAATGCAAGGCTACGAACTTTGAGATCGGGGGTTCGAATCCCTCTAGGCACACCATATAAAAACTACAAAAGATACTATTGGAGTGTGATTTTAATGAGTGAAAATAAAAAGCAAAACATTATTGATATTACCCATATTATAGATATACTTACATTAAAAGAAACCGAAACTTTAAAAGAATTTGCAGAGAAATTGCTCGATATGAAAGTATTAATGTTAGCTCCTGATGCCATTTTAGAAAATATGGATACAACAGAAAAGTTAATGTTAATTGATTATTATTCAAAAAGTGAAGAAGAAAGAAAAAAAAATGAAGATGAAGCAATCTCTTTTGAAGAATGTTTAAAGAAGGCAGGGTTGACTATTAATGACATACAAAATTGAAATTGAAAAAAAAGCTCAAAAATTTATTGACAAACAAGATAAAACACAACAAACACGAATTTACAAATCTATTTATATGTTACCAAATGGTGATACTAAAAAATTGCAAACCAAACAAGAATTATATAGATTAAGAGTTGGTGAATTTCGTTTTGTATATAAAATAATTGATGATAAAATTTTAATTAAGATTATAGATGCTGATAATAGAGGCGATATTTATAAAAAATATAAATAATACTATATATAATTTATTATTTATTTGAATATATCAAAATGATTACAAGTTATTTAATAGGAGTCTTTTATGAGTTGCATATATGAAAGAAAAATAAATTATTATGAAACAGATAAAATGGGAATTGTACATCATTCAAATTATATTAGATTTTTAGAAGAATCAAGATGTTTTTGGTTAGAAAAAATCAATATGCCATTTTCTGTTTTAGAAGAAAATGGTATAACAATACCTGTTTTAGGTGTTAATTGCACATATAAACATCATGTTACTTTTGCAGATACAATACTAATTAGACCTTATGTAAAAGAATATTCTGGTGTTAGAATGACAATTGGTTATGATGTTACAAATAAAGAAACAGGAGAAACTGTTATCATTGCAGAAACAAAGCATTGTTTTACAGATAAAAATTTAAAACCAATTAATTTAAAAAAATATAATATTGAATTTAGTAATAAATTTGAAAATTTAATAGAGAGATAGTAAACTCTTGCAAAAGGCCCCAAAGTTTATATAAACCTTAGGGCTTTTTTATTAATTAATGCACGCCTTTTGTTCTATTTCGAGTAATTTTCTCTTAGTTTCAATTCCACCTGCATATCCTGTCAAACTGCCATCTGCACCTACAACTCTGTGGCAAGGTATAATAATAGATATTGGGTTATGCCCAATCGCACCACCAATAGCTTGTGCAGACATTTTTTCTATATTTTTTACTTTTGCTACTTTTTTTGATATTTCCCCATAAGTTGTAGTTTCTCCATATGGAATCTCAAGAAGAAATTTCCATACTAGCTTTCTAAATTCACTTCCCATTGACTTTAGCGGAAGTTCTGTATTCATAGTTTTTTCTCCTTTAAAATATCTATCTAACCATTTTCTAGTTTCAATAAATATCTCTAAATCATTTTTTTCTTCTATTTCACCCGAAATCGTTTCTTTAAAATATTTTTGTTCTTCTATCCAAAGTCCTATAATATTTACACCATCACTTGCTATAGTTAACTTTCCCACTGGAGAAAAATAATTTGTATAATAAACCATATCTATACCCCTAATATTTTTTATTATACTAACATAAAAACTTTGAATTATCAACTTTTTATTTTTTCCCTAAAGTACATTCGATTTCTTTATTTTTATCATCTCTTAAAATACTTAATGTAACAACATCTCCTGGCATTTTGCTATAAATATACTGTCTTAAATCATTTATTGTATTTAGAACATTTCCATCTATACTTGTTATTAAATCCCCTTCTTTTAAATCTGAATTATAGCTTGGACCATTTACTGTAACTTTAGAAACATAAATACCTTTACTTTTTTTATTTTTTAAATTCAAATATTCTGCCACATCTCCGTCATATGCATAAATACCAAGGGTTGCTTCTTGAAAATCACCTTTTGTTATATAGCTTTCAACAACTGGTTTTATAACATTTATTGGAATTGCAAAACCTATTCCCTCTGCAGAAGTTATTTTTACTGTATTTATTCCTATTACTTCGCCATTTGTATTAATTAGTGGTCCTCCACTATTTCCTGGATTTATTGTTGCATCTGTTTGTATTAAATCTGATATATAACTTGTTCCTTGCTCTTCATCAATTTGTATAGTTCTATTTAATGCGCTAATTATTCCTGATGTAACTGTTCTTCTAAATGCGTAACCTATTGGATTTCCTATTGCATAAACAGTTTCTCCTACCTTTAAATTACTTGAATCTCCAAATTCTACAAAACTTAAATTATTTGCATGAACCTTTGCTATTGATAAATCTAAATTCAAGTCACTCCATACAACATTTGCTTTATATGTATTTTCATCTATTGTTACATAACATGTACTATATTTTTCTCCTGTAACATGGCTATTACTTAATATATATCCATCAGGACTCACAACAATACCTGTTCCTAATCCTAATTCATCACTTGAAATATTATTTAAAATTGATCCTCCAGCATTTGTAAGTTTTGATATTCCAACCACACTTTTTGTTACTTTTTCTAACATATCCTCCACAGTTTCGCTTTTTTCGGTTACGTTTTCCACAGTTTCTTCATAATCTGTGGAAAGAGATGTTCTTTCCGCTTCATAATTATTTATTATTTCTATGTTAGAATACATGATATACAAATTATATATTATAAATCCAGCTATTATTAAACTTAAAATCCAAATAACAATTTTACTTTTTACATTTTTTTTCTTTTTCTTCTTCATACCAATCCTATTCTTTCTAACTAAAATTTAATTTTTATTTTTCAATTAAAGTATTGCCACTATTTAATAAAAATATAATGTAATATTAAAAAGTTTATATTTATTTTACAAAGATATATTGAATTTTAGAGTTATTTTGTGATAATATACTTTAAAATGAAATATTAGTTTTAATAAATGAAACTTTTCATGTCTTTATGAAAAACAAAAAGGGATGAATTTTATATGATAAAAAATTTTATTTTAAAATATTTAAAATGGTTTATATTATTAATTTGTATTGTAGGATTTTTAAATCTTACAGAAGATGTATTTTCAAATGAATTTATGCAAATAGATGTTACAAGTCACCAATTAATCTCAAATCATTTAATATCAGAACCTGTAACAAAAATAGCAAAAATAATAACAAATTTTGGTGGATCATTTTTTTTAATTTTTATTGTAATTATTTTGGCCATTACTTTAAAAAACAAAAAAATTGTAGCATTTGTATTTTTAAATTTAATACTATCTTTTCTTTTAAATTCTACATTAAAAAATATATTACAAAGACCAAGGCCTACAGAGTATATGTTAATTAATGAAAAAGGTTATAGTTTTCCATCAGGACATTCAATGGTAAGTATGGCTTTTTATGGTTTTTTAATTTATTTAATTTATAAATTTATAAAAAATAAAACTCTAAAAACAATCTTAATTTGCTTTTTAACATTATTAATTTTTTTAATTGGCATAAGCAGAATTTATTTAGGAGTTCACTATACAACTGATGTAATAGCTGGATTTTTAGTTGCTATTTCATATTTAATTTTATATACTAGCATTATAAAAAAATATATTATAGATGATGAAAAATAATTGCAATTTATGTCTTAGAAAGGAATGTGATAAAAAATGAACTTAAAACAAAAAAGAAGAATTAAAGTAAAAACCAAAAAATTAGCAAACAGCTTCAAATATGCAATCCAAGGTTTTATTCAATCTTTTAGAGCTGAAAGAAATATGAAAATACATATTTTTATTATGATAATAGTAATTTTACTTGGAATATTTTTAAAAATATCTAAAACAGAATGGTTTATTTGTATTATTTTATTTGGTATTGTAATTGCTGGAGAATTATTTAATACTGCAATAGAGACAACTGTAAATATTGCAATGCCATATAAAGATAAAAAAGCTAAAAAAGCAAAAGATATTTCTGCAAGTGCCGTTTTGGTTCTAGCCGTAAGCTCCGCAGTCATAGGATGTTTAATATTTATACCAAAAATAATATATATTATAACAAACAAGTAACCATATTTAGAATAATTTTCTTGTAATAATTTGCGACTTTATCAAAAAGGTGTGTAATTCAAGTTTTCTGTTTAATCGAAATAATAGTTTTCTTTTTGGTGGTACCCCCTCATCCCGAGGGATTCCACCACTTAAAAAGAAAACTATTATTTCTGACGCGAAAACTTAAATTACACACCTTTTCTTAAAGTCAAAATTTATAATAAAAATAGGTGTTGCAAATTTTTTTTAAGTAGTATATAATTTCATTAAAATACCGGAAGTAAAAAAGGTGATATAAAATGGAAGAAATTTATGAATTAACAAACCCACAAAAAAGTATCTATCTTACAGAGCAATACTTTCAAAACACTACAATTAACAACATATGCGGAAGCGTTCTTATAAGACAAAAAGTTAATTTAAAAATATTAAATACAGCAATCAATTTTTTTGTAAAAAACAATGATAGTTTTAAATTAAGATTTAAATTAGAAGATACAAAATTAGTACAATATTTTACAAAAGATGAATTCTATAATTTCGAAGTAATTAATATAGAAGATGAAAGTCAAATTGAAGATTTGGCTAAAAAAGAAGTTAACACAAAATTTGATTTATTTGACTCACGCTTATTTGAATTTAAATTATTTAAACTACCTTCTGGTTTTGGTGGATTTATTATAAATGCACACCACATAATTTCTGATGCTGCAACACTTTCTATGCTAGCTGTAGAAATTATTCAAAATTATTCTAAATTATTAAAAAATGAAACAATTGAATCCAAACCATATTCTTATGTTGATTATATAAATTCTGAAAATAAATATCTTAAAAGTTCTCGTTTCGAGAAAGATAAATTATATTGGGATGAAGTTTTAGATGCTCTTCCTGATGTTGCATCTTTCGTCCCTCAAAATACAGAAAATATTGATATACCTAGTGCTAAAAGAGAAGAGTTTCCTTTAGATTTAGCATTAGAAAATGAAATAAAAAAATATTGCACCCAAAATCATATAAGTATGTACAATTTCTTAATCGGAATTTATGCAATATATCTTGGAAAAATAAATAATATGGAAGTATTTACAATAGGCACACCTGTACTAAATAGAACAACTTTGGCTGAAAAACAAACAGCAGGAATGTTTATTAATACTTCTTTACTTAAAATAGATATTTCTGAAAACATACCTTTTAAAGAATTTTTGCAAAACATTGCCACAGAAACAATTGGTATGCTCAAACATCAAAAATATAATTATCAATATATTTTAAATGATGTAAGACAAAAGGATAAATCTATCCCCAATTTATATGATGTACTTCTTTCTTATCAAGTAACAAAGGCAACCGATTCGAACTTAGATGTTCCTTATTCGGCAAAATGGTATGGGACTGATTTCATTTCAAATTCTTTAAATGTACATTTTCATGATATTGATAATACTGGAAGTTTAATTGTTGAATATGATTATAAATCATCAAAAATTTCAAGTAGTGAAATCAAAAAAATGCATAATAGAATTATCGAAATGTTTAAACAAGTCTTATCAAATGAAAATATACAAATTTCTGATTTTGAAATAGTTACAGCTGATGAAAAAGAACAATTAATTAATACTTTTAATAAAACAAATTATGATTACCCTAAAGATAAAACCCTTTTTGAGCTATTTGAAGAACAAGTAAAACTTACCCCAAATCGCACTGCACTTGTTTTTGGAGAAAAAAAATTAACTTATAAAGAATTAAATGAAAAAGCAAATAGTTTAGCAAATTATTTAAGAAATCATAACATAGAAAATAATAGCATTGTAGGCATTATGATTAACCGTTCATTAGAGATGATAATTGCAATTTTAGCTGTTTTAAAATCAGGTGGAGCTTATATTCCAATTGACCCAGATTATCCATCTGATAGAATTGATTATGTATTAGAAAATAGCAATTGTTCAATTGTTTTAACTAGTAGAAAATTATTTGATAAAATTAAAATTAATTGCAAAAAAGTAGATATTAATTTATCTAATCACTCTATATATAATTTACCAAAAGACAATTTACCTTCTATCTCTAAGCCCGATGACTTATCTTATTTAATATACACTTCTGGCTCAACCGGAAAACCAAAAGGTGTTATGCTAACACAAAAAGCATTGGTAAATCTTACTTATTATTGCAATAATAATATTCCTTATTTAAGGGATAGAGAACACATATCTATTGTTTCTATTACAAGTGTTAGTTTTGATATTTTCATTTTTGAAACTCTTATATCTCTACAAAGAGGATTAAAATTAGTAATTGCAAACAGTAATGAACAAACTATTCCCTCTTGCTTAAACAGTTTAATAGAAAAAGAAAATATTCAAGCCATACAAACCACACCATCTAGAATGCAATTATTTTACCAACATATAAAAGATATTCCTAAATTACGTAATTTAAAATATATAACTTTAGCTGGAGAGCCTCTTTCTATTGTTTTGAAAAATAATTTACTTGAACTAACACATGGAAAAATTTTTAATGGTTATGGACCAAGTGAAACTACTATATTTTCTACTTTAACTGATGTAACAAATCAAAAAGAAATTACAATTGGTAAACCATTATATAACACACAAATTTATATTTTAGATAAAAATCTAAAACCTTGCCCTATCGGTGTTTCTGGAGAAATTTACATTGCAGGAGATGGTGTAGGACTTGGATATATGCAAAATTCAGTTTTAACTAAAAAAAGCTTTATTACTAATCCTTTTTCTGAGACAAGCCCTATTATGTATAAAACAGGTGATACAGGTATTTACAAGAAAAATGGAGAAATAATGTGTCAAGGTAGAATAGACTATCAAGTAAAAATGAGAGGATTAAGAATTGAACTTGAAGAAATAGAAAAAGTAATGCTTGATTATCCTTCTATTCATAATTGCGTAGTTATGAAAAAAGTATCTAGTAAAAATCATGAATTTTTATGTGCTTATTACACTTCTGATGAAACAATTTCTGAAAGTGAATTAAGAGCATTACTAAGAAAAAAATTGCCAAATTATATGATACCAAAATATTTTGTAAAACTAGATACATTACCATATACACCAAATGGAAAAATAGATAAGAAAAAATTACCAACTCCTTCTTTTAATGTAAAACATAAAGAAATTGTTGAACCTAAAACTACTATTGAACTTGAAATATGTGAAAGTATTAAAAATATGATTTCAAACAAGCAAATATCAATTAAAGATAATTTTTTTGATGATTTGAATTTTGATTCATTAAATACTATGGAGCTAAGTTCATATTTGTACAAATATAATGTTTCTATACAAGATATAAGTGATTACCCTACAGTAGAAAGCCTAGCAAATAAAATAGAAAAAAATTTAAAGGTTTCTCACTTTGAAAATACTTTACCTAAAATAGATATTAAAAATGAAAAATTTGATTTTGATTTAAGCAATATTTTGCTTACTGGCTCTCTTGGCTTTCTCGGTATGCATATATTAAAAGAACTACTTTTATGTGATAAAGTAAATTCTGTATATCTTCTTGTTAGAAATAAATCAAATGTAAATTATGAAGAAAGATTTAATAAAACATTAAATTATTATTTTAAAGATAGTTTAGAAAATGAAGCTAAAAATAAAGTTAAATTAGTTTTAGGTGATTTTATAAATGATAACTTAGGTATTGAAGAATCTGAATATAAAAAATTAACTAAAAAAATAACTACTGTAATCCACTGTGGAGCTAATGTAAAGCATTTTGGAAGATTTCAAAATTTTATGGATTCTAATGTAAAGGGAACCCAAAATATAATAGATTTTTGTGAATTATCTAATGCAAAACTTGCACACATTTCTACTATTTCTATTGGTGGTTATGAAAATAATCCAGATTCTGTTTTATCTGAAAACACATTTAATATAAACCAAGTTTTTAATAACCATGTATATATGATTACAAAATATCTTGCAGAATATCATGTTCTACTTGCAATTAATAATGATAAACTTAAGGCTAAAATATTTAGAATGGGAAATATTATGCCAAGATATTTAGATAATGTATTTCAAACAAATGTTAAAGATAATGCAATGTTTAATAGATTAAAAACTATAACAAAATTAGGAAAAATTACAAAGGAATATGAAAATGTAATAGTAGATTTTAGCCCTGTTGATTTATGTGCAAATGCAATTTCTACTATTTTACAGCATCCGTCTGAACAAACTATTTATCATATTTTTAATAATAATAAAATTTCACTAAAAAATCTTTTTGAACTTGCAAAAATAAAGTTAAAACATGTAAAACAAAATGATTTTATAAAAGAAGTTCAAGATATGAAATCTCCTTTAGCATCTTATCTTTTAGATGATATTCAAAATAGCAATACATATCTTACCCCTGCTGTAAATGATTTAACTATATCTTTACTTAAAAAACAGGGATTTTCATGGAATAACATTGATACCAATTACATAAATAATTTGACTCAATTTATTCAATAATAACTTTACAAAAGAAAAGGAATTATCACTATGTTCCTTGCAAGAAAAACAAGAAAGGAAGGATTTTATTATGAAAAATCTAGAAAAAATAAAAAGAAATATTTATATTAAATTAATTTTACTAGAAATAGCAGTAGTGTATTTAATGAAAATTTTAGTACCAGTTCTTGCTAATTATCCACCAAGTTCTGAAAATAATGCTTTTCAAGCATCTGTTGAGCCTCTTTCACATAATATGCAATACTTAATTTTGGGTTCTTTCGGAGTTATTTTATATGCCATATTTATAACCCATTTAATGAAAGATGTTTTTAAATACATAAAAAAAGATAAAAAACTTGTTACTTTTAAAGAAATTCAGACAGTTAGAAAAGCTTGTTTTAGCTTTCCTAGAAAAATTTTAATTGTGCAATTAATAGTAATTTTAGTTGTACTTTCAGTTTTCTTTGTATCTATGAGGCTAAATCTGTTTTTAATACTTAAATTTGTGTTGATATATTTTTCATTTTTTATTGTTACATCAATTGTTTCAAATGTACTTATAAAAAATGATATGGATGTTATACTAAATTCTACATATGAAATAAATAATAATTATACTATAGAAAATAAAACTTCTAAATTTTCTAATGAATTAATACATAATATTTTGCCTTTTTTTATAGTAGTTATTATTACAATTTCTCTTTTTGGTTATACCGAAACTTCAGAAGCTATTGGCGAGCAATGTTACTATTATTATCAAGTTCAATTAGATAATGCTAAATTAAATTATTTATCTATGGAAGATTTACAAAAAGAACTTGGCAAGATATCTTTAAAATCACCTAATGATTATTACTTTATTATATATGGTGATGGCGAAAATGATTATAAATTATCAAGTGAAGATGGTTATCTTTCAAAATTTTTTATAAACTATGCAAAAATGAAAAATGAAGAACTTAATGGCCGTGTTTATGAGTATTATGGAGTTGATGAGCAAGGTTATTGCCAAAAAATAACTTTAAATGATGGAACAGAGTGTTATATAGGTTTCAAATATTCAGTTACAAGTAAAGAATTAATAACATATTTCGTATCTATTGCAGGTATCGCTATCATTTTTTACATTATTATTCTTGTATTATGGTCAAGAAATATAAGTAAAACAATAAGGGAAGTATCTGATAGTCTAAAGGCTATAGCTGAACAAAAAGATTTATCTAATATAGGAGTACTACCTATAACTTCAAATGACGAAATTGCCTTACTTACAGATTCTTTTAACAAAATACAACAAACCAGTAAAAATAATATGGATAAAATAAAATCTACACAATCAAGACTTGTTGAACAAGAACGTCTAGCATCTCTTGGACAAATGATTGGAGGTATTGCACATAACTTAAAAACTCCTATAATGTCTATTTCTGGTATTGCCGAAGGACTTCACGATTTAACAGTTGAGCTTGATAATTCTATTGGTAACCCAGTTGTTACAAATGAAGACTTTCATGAAATAGCCAAAGATTATTTTAATTGGATTGAAAAAATAAAAGAATATACTGAATATATGTCAGACATTATAACTGCTGTAAAGGGTCAAACCGTAACACTTGTAAATGATATGGAAAGTAGCTTTACAATTTCAGAATTACTAAAACGTGTAAATATTTTAATGAAACATGAACTTAAAAACGCTATTGTTTATTTAAATATAACAGTTAATATGGACGAAAATACTGTAATTATGGGAGACGTAAATAGTTTAGTACAAATAGTAAATAATATTATTTCAAACTCAATACAAGCATATGAAGGAAAACCTGAACAAACAATTGAACTAAATGTTGCAACAGATGGAAATAATGCAATTATATCTATTACAGACCATGCTTCTGGAATTCCTAAAAAAATTAAAAACAAACTATTTAAAGAAATGGTAACTACTAAAGGTAAAAATGGTACTGGTCTTGGACTATACATGTCATACTCAACAATAAAAGCTCACTTTAATGGAGATATGACATTTGAGTCAGAGGAAGGCCAAGGCACAACATTTACAATAACTATTCCAATTTGATGAATTTGGAGACGGAGAAAAAATGCATCACTCCGTCCCATCTTTTTTAATTTATGTTGATTTTTTTGCAAAAAATGTTGATTTTTGTTTGCTTAACATTTATAATGGTTTTATAAATTAAAGGGCAAAGGTTGAATAATATCCAATATTTTGAAATTATTAATTGAGATTTATGCCTTTAGAGAAAGGAACGTCAGTAATTATGAGAATTGGAAATGTCGAAAATTCACAAAATATTCAAAATTCTTCTTATAAAATCTTAGCAGTCGACGATGAAATAGGTATAATTGACTCATTATCAATATTTTTAAAAAGATCTGGTTACTCTTTTACAGGTATAACAGATCCTATGGAAGCAATTGAAAGAATAAAACATGAACATTTTGATTTACTACTTTTAGACTTTATAATGACACCACTTCACGGAGACCAAGTTGTAGAAGAAATAAGAAAATTTAATAAAGAATTATATATTTTACTTTTAACTCGGACACAAAGATTTAGCTCCTCCATTAGAGACAATTAAAAGGCTTGATATTCAAGGGTATTGTGAAAAAAGTGATAAATTTGACCAATTATTGTTATTAATTGAATCTGGTATTAAGTCTGTTGCCCAAATGAACGAAATTAAGAAAATAAATGAAGAGTTAGAAAATGCATATTTAGAGAGTATTCAGACTTTACGTTATACAGTTGATGCAAAAGATACATACACTAGAGGTCATTCTGATAGAGTTTCAGAATATTCTGTTTTAATAGGAAAACATTTAGGGTTATCAGAAAACGATTTAAAAACTTTAAGAGTTGGTGGTTTATTCCACGATATTGGAAAAATAGGTGTTCCTGACAGTATTTTACTAAAAGAAGGTAAACTTTCTGATAATGAATATTCAGAAGTTAAAAACCATCCATCTATCGGTGCTCATATTTTATCTGGTGCATCTATCTTCAAGGATATTATTCCTATAGTTAAACACCACCATGAAAGATATGATGGACATGGATATCCTAGTCAATTAAGTGGAGAAAATATTCCTTATTTTGCAAGGATTACAGCTATTGCAGATAGTTTTGATGCTATGACATCAAAAAGAGCTTATCGTGATAGCATGCCAATAGATAAAGTAATTTCAGAATTTGAAAATGGTAAAGGCACTCAATTTGATCCTAAATTAACTGATTTATTTTTAGATATTTTAAGAAATCATTTTGATGAAATCAATGAAATACAAATCAAATATAAATAATTAAAAAAAAATGATGTAATTTAGTTTTCGCGTCAGAAATAATAGTTTTCTTTTTAAGTGGTGGAATCCCTCGGGATGAGGGGGTACCACAAAAAAGAAAACTATTATTTCGATTAAACAGAAAACTTAAATTACATCATTTTTCTAATAAAATTTTATTATATCTTCATACTTAAACTAACTTTATGCCTATCCATATCAATTTTAATTACTTTTACTTTAACAATATCCCCTACAGATACAACTTCAGATGGATTTTTTATATATTTATCACTCATTTCAGAAATATGAACTAATCCATCATATTTTACTCCAATATCTACAAATGCACCAAAATCAATTACATTTCTAACTGTGCCTGTAAGCACCATACCCTCTTTTAAATCCTCAAATTTTAATACATCTTGCCTTAAAATTGGCTTTGGCATATCTTCTCTTGGGTCTCTTCCTGGCTTTGAAAGTTCTTCAATAATATCTTTTAAAGTCATTTCTCCAACTTCAAGTTCTTTTGCAGATTTTTGTACATCAACAGTTTTTAATTTTTCTCTTAAGTCCATAACCTTTTCTTTATCTCTTAAATCCTCTTTTTTAAAACCTAAGTTTTTAAGCAATTTTTCGGCTACTTCATAACTTTCTGGGTGAACTGCTGTTGCCTCTATTGGATTTGATCCATCTAGTATTCTTAAGAAACCTGCGCATTGCTCAAAAGCAACCTTCCCTAGCTTTGGAACCTTTAGCAATTCCTTTCTTGTTTTTAACTTTCCATTTTCATCTCTATATTTTACTATGTTTTTTGCAATTGTATTATTAATTCCAGAAACATAGCTTAAAAGTGATGGTGTTGCAGTATTTACATCTACTCCAACTTTGTTAACGCTATCTTCTACAACTCCTGTAAGAGTTTCTCCTAATCTTTTTTGATTAACATCATGTTGGTATTGACCAACTCCTATTGCTTTAGGGTCAATTTTTACAAGTTCTGCCAAAGGGTCTTGTAATCTTCTGGCAATAGAGATTGCTCCTCTTATAGATACATTTATGTCAGGATATTCTTCTGTGGCTAATTTTGAAGCTGAATATACAGATGCACCCGCTTCACTAACAATTACATAATTAACTTCGTTATCAGCTTTTTTTATCATATTTGCAACAAAGCTTTCAGATTCACGAGATGCTGTACCATTACCTATTGCTATCATATCAATATGGTCTTTTTTAATAAGCTTTAACAATTCTTTTTCTGCACCTTCTACATCATTTTGTGGTTCAGTTGGATAAACTGTCGTATAATCTAAGAGTTTTCCTGTTTCATCAATAACAGCTATTTTGCAACCTGTTCTATATGCAGGGTCAAATCCCATAACAGTTTTTCCCTTAATTGGAGCACCTAACAATAATTGTTTAGAATTTTTACCAAATACTTTAATTGCCTGTTCTTCTGCTTTTTCCGTTAGGTCTGCACGAATTTCTCTATCTATGGATGGCTCAATTAACCTTTTAAAACTGTCTAAAATTGTGTCTTTTAGCATTGTAGTAAATTGCGTTTCACCTTTTATAATGCTTCTTTCTAATATATTTAAAATTTTATCTTCTTTTTTATCAATTTTAACTTTTAAAAATTCCTCTTTTTCTCCTCTATTAATTGCTAAAATTCTATGGCTTGGAATTCTAAATGCAAGCTCACTATAATCATAATACATTTCATAATTAGACTTTTCTTCAGGATTTACAGCTTTTGTTGAAATAAGCCCTTCCCTATAGCAAATCTTTTTAATTTTCTTTCTAAAATCTGCGTTATCTGAAATATCTTCTGCAATTATATCTAATGCTCCTTGTATTGCCTCTTCTACAGAATTAACAACTTTATCTTTATTCTTTTTATCTTCTTCTGAAAGAGTATCAACATTTATATACTCTTTTGCAATTTCATGAATATCTTTAGTCTCAGTTTGTTCAATAATAATATTTGCTAAAGGCTCTAATCCCTTCGCTTTTGCAACAGTTGCTCTTGTTTTCTTTTTTTGTTTATACGGTCTATAAATATCTTCAACTTCAGCTAAAGTTTTAGCACCAGCAATTGCTTGTAAAATTTCATCTGTCATTTTTCCTTGTTCTTCAATAGATTTCACAACTTCTTCTTTACGAGTTTCCAAGTTTCTTAAATATGAAAGTCTGTCAAACAAATTTCTTAAAACTTCATCACTTAACCCACCTGTTGCTTCTTTTCTATATCTCGCAATAAATGGTATTGTATTTCCTTCATCAATTAATTTAACAGCATTTTCAACTTGAGTGTCTTTAACATTTAATTCGCTTGCAATTGTACCAATAATTTTATCCATTTTTACATTCCCTTCTTTTTTATATATAATTTTTCGAGCAAATCAAAAACGAGTATTACAAGGCAAAATTTTATTTAAAAAGCGGAGTGTACAGATAGTACATGAGCATTTTTAAATAAAATTTTAACACAGTAAGACGAAGTTTTTCATTTGCTCATTTTACTCGATTCCTAAGTATTCATTGTATGTTATTTCTCTATCTACTAATTTTCCATCTTGTTTTAAATCAATTATTCTATTTGCAACAGTTTGAGTTAACTCATGGTCATGAGAAGTAAACAAAATATTACCTTTAAACTTCTTCATGCCCTCATTTAGTGAAGTTATGCTTTCCATATCCAAATGGTTTGTTGGTTCATCAAAAATTAAGAAATTTGCTCCTGATAACATCATTTTAGATAAAACACATCTTACCTTTTCTCCACCAGAGATTACTTTTGCTTTTTTTAATGCTTCTTCACCTGAAAATAACATTCTTCCTAAAAAGCTTCTTACATATGTTTCGTCTGGATCTTTAGAATATTTTCTAAGCCAATCAGTTAAGTTTTCTTCTGTTTCAAATAAATAGTTGTTATCCTTAGGGAAATAGGTATGTGAGATAGTTTGTCCCCATATTATTTCTCCTTCATCTGGCTCAAGTTCTCCTTCTATTATTTGAAATAAAACTGTTTTTGCAAGTTCGTTGTCTGCTAAAAATGCAATTTTATCATCTTGCTTTACCGTAAATGAAACATTGTTTAATATTTTTTCTCCATTTACTGTTTTAGATATATTTTTTAATTGTAAAATTTCTTTTCCAGGTTCTCTATCTGGCTTAAAATCTACATATGGATATTTTCTGTTTGATGGTTTTATTTCTTCTAGTTGAATTTTTTCTAAGGTCTTTTTCCTTGAGGTTGCTTGTTTTGATTTTGATGCATTTGCACTAAATCTTGCAATAAAGTCTTGTAATTCTTTTATTTTTTCTTCTTTCTTTTTATTTTGTTCTCTTGCTTGTCTTAATGCTAACTGACTAGATTCGTACCAGAAATCATAGTTTCCTGGATATACTGTTATTCTACCAAAGTCAACATCTGCAATATATGTGCATACTTTATTTAAGAAATATCTATCGTGTGATACAACAATTACCGTATTTTCAAAATTTATTAAAAATTCTTGTAACCAATTTATGCTTTTTAAATCTAAGTCATTTGTTGGCTCGTCTAATAAAAGAATATCTGGATTTCCAAATAAACTTTGTGCTAAAAGCACTTTTACTTTTTCTTTTGCTTCTATTTCTTTCATTAATTTATAATGATTTTCTGGTGCTATTCCTAAATCATTTAAAAGCATTGCTGCGTCAGACTCAGCATTCCATCCATCAAGCTCTGCGAATCTTTCTTCTAATTTTGCGGCTTTCATTCCGTCTTCTTCAGAAAAATCCGGTTTTGCATATATTTCTTCTTTTTCTTTCATAATGTCATATAATTCTTTGTTTCCCATTATTACGGTATCTATTACTGTAAAATCCTCATATGCAAAGTGGTCTTGTTTTAATATAGATATTCTTTCTCCTTTGTCTAAAGTTACATCTCCTTTACTTGGTTCTATTTCTCCTGATAAAACCTTTAAAAATGTAGATTTTCCAGCTCCATTGGCTCCTATTATTCCGTAGCAATTTCCTTTACTAAAGTTGATATTTACATCTTCAAATAAAACTCTTTTACCAAATCTAACTGTTACGCTATTGGCTGATAACATTTTCTTCGCTCCTCCTTATAAAAACAAATTTTAGAAAATGCAAAGCAGTTTTACTTTAAACATTTTCTAAAATTTATACATTTAAGATTCATTTTTTTATGTGCTTATTAAATTTAATTATTATCCTCGTCATCAATAGGTCCAAATAATTCATCAAATTTTGCTTCTAATTCTTTTTGTAAATCATATTCATCTTCTGGCTCACCTTCCATTGGAAGTATTGGTGCATCATTAATATCGTCATCTTGTATATCTAATTTGTTATTTTCACTATCATATTGACGATTTTGATTAACATTATTTGACTGAACTGCAACTGTTTGTTTATTTTCCTCATTTTCATCATCATCAAATAAATCATCTAAAGATTCTACTTTTAAGTCTTTAACAGGCTCTTCGTTTTTATCTTCAACATATGGATTATATGGATTATATTTTCTCCATTTTCCTCTTTCAATTTCGCCTATATCATTATGGCTGATTTCGTATTTTGCAAGCTCTTTTGCCATAGGCTTTTGGAAATAATAAAATTTTCTAGCCTTAACAGGTCTTACACCTTTTTCGAAAATTATACATAAGTCATTATCCATTCTTCTTAATTCATCAGGTGTCATTAATGCTCTTCCCATTATTTGGTCTGAATCACTTGATCCAGTTTTAATATGGTCTCTATCTCTATTTGTAGATATACTTTCATGTGCAATTGTCTTTTCTCCTAATGCTTTTGAAAAATATTCAACTGTTTTTTGTGAGTTACTTCCTAAAAATACGTGCGTATCACAGTTACCAATAATTGTTTCGTAAGATTTTTCATATACTGCCTCTAATTGGTCTAAGTTTTGTAATATAACACTAAATGAAATTCCTCTACTTCTTGATGTTGATATTTTCTTATCAAAATCTGGTATTTTTCCTATATTTGCAAACTCATCTAATATAAAATATGTTCTTTCTTTTAATTTTCCACCATTATTGTCCGCAAAGTTATATAATTGTTGAATCATTTGTGAGAAAAATATTGTAAGCAAGAAATCGTATGCCCCATGTGTATCTGATGAAATTACATATACTGCAGTCTTTTGAGAACCAATTTCTTCAAAATCAATTGTATCTGTTGATGTAAGTTCTGCAATTTCTTTTGAATCGAATTTTCCTAGTTTAGATTGTAATGTACTTAAAATTGAACTATATGTTTTTTCTGGTGCTATTTCTATAGATTTATAGTTCATTCTTGCTGGATGGTCATATGGAAGTTGACTCATAAGTTCTGTTAATAAGTTACTTCCTCCATTTGAGTTAGCAGCTCTAACTAACTCTGCACAACTTGCTAAGTTTTGTTCTTCTTCTGGTCTTGTTGCTATTAAATAATATATTAAAGCTTTTAATAACATCTCAGCTGAATCATCCCAAAATGGATCAGAACCCCCACCTTCTGTTTTTTGCCCTTTAACTATTGTATTTGCTATAACGTCTACATCTATTTCAGAAGATATGTGCATTAATGGATTATATCCGTCACTATACTGCGGATTTACTAGATTGAAAACTTTTATTTTATATCCATGTTGCTTTAAAAATCCGGCTGTTCTATCATATAATTCTCCCTTTGGATCTGTAAATACATATGACCCTAGCATTTGATATGCATTAGGAATAGAATATGCTGAAGATTTACCAGAACCTGAACCTCCGACGATTAAAGCATTGACATTTCCAAGTTTATCTAGTGGTAAATAATTGTTTTCTGCTAAAATTATACCTTTATTTCTACTTAATATTCTATATTGCTCTCCATGTAAGCTCCAATCACTAGAACCATGCTCTATATCATCATATCTATGTTTTGGCATTAATCTTATTATTCCTATTGATACAAATACTGTATAGAATAATGTAAATCCAAATAGATTTTTTAAAAATTTTGAAACTAGATGATATTGAAATATTGATTTAATTCCTAAAATAGGATTGGATGCTGCTCTTGTAAATACTTTAAAATATGCATCAGAATTGAATCCACCTGATAGCTTAATTTGATAAGAACCACAAGTTATTGGAATAATAAATACTATAGCTAATAAAAGCCATAGTATAACTGCAATTATTATTGATGTTCTACTTTTTCTAAAAGCTCCTTCAATTTTATAATTCATTTTAAATCACCCATCTCTTTTGTTTTATTATTCTCTTATATTTGCATTTTTATTATCTGTCTACACCCCTGTCAGAAGCTGCTTCTATTGACATAGTTTCTGTTGAAGGTGATAATTCTGTTACAATATGTTCTTTGTTAAATGGTCTTTTTTCGTTTAATATCTTTAATGTATGTTCATCATGTTTTATATTTTTATCTTTGTCAAATATTTCTACCATTTCCATAGTTGCTAATGGTATATTTTCACCTGTACTAGGAGTTCTATGTTTTTTTACTTTCTCAAGTTCTTTTATAAACTCTTCTATTTTAGCTTGCTTTTCCTTTTCTGTCATTTAGGGTTCCTCCTTATTTTTTATCATCTCTTATTTCAAATGTAAAATAAGATTTATTTGGTTTTAATTTGCATTTTCCTTTAACTTCATCATCTCTTTCATCATAATAAAGATCAGGTTTTATTTCTTCCGTGGTTTCTGGGTCTATTATTGTAATAGCTCTCTTTAAATTTGGTGTATATCTGAAATCCTTAAATTCAGTTTTTTCTTCAGAATAAATTGTATTGAATTTAAATGGTATCGGTTTTTTTGAAATTTTTACTTCATCATTAATAAGCAATCCATTATTAATAATAACCTTTTCTTTTGCAAAAGAAAAAATTATTAATTGATTTCCACTTTCTTGAGGGTCTTCTACGTAAAATGTCCTTTTCTTTAAATCCCCAACAAACTGCTCTGTTGAATTTAATCTTTCAACAGTATATTTAGGGTATTTGTGCAAATACTCTTTGTCTGTTTTGTAAACCTCATAAATAACTGTGTTTACCCCCTTAGGGTCAGTTATACTAAAGTGTTTTCCTTTCCATGATTCCATTTTAAATTCCTCCACCTTCTATGATTTATTATAACATAGCGTATTCATTTGTATAATCACTAAATATAATTATACCAATTTTTACGTTTTATGTCAATAGTATTTTATATTTATTTATTTCTTGGGTTAAAAGTTGAAATACTACTTAACTTTTCGAATAACTTTTCTTCCTCTTCACTAAGTTTTTTGGGTACCATAATATTAATATTAACTATTAAATCGCCTCTGCCACCTTTTCCATCTTTATATCCTTTTCCTGAAATTTTAACTATTTCTCCTGTTTCTATACCTTTTGGGATATAAACTTCGGTTTGTTCATCTATGGAATATACCTTTACTTTGGTTCCTAAAGCAGCTTCCCATGGTGTTAAATATAAATTTGTATATAAATCATTTCCTTGCAATTTAAATTTATTATTATCTTTTATATTAACTTTTATAAACAAATCTCCATTTTTGCCACCATCTTTGCCACTTTTTCCCTGTCCTATAAGTCTTATTTTTTCTCCATTATGAAGACCTGCAGGAATTGAAACCGTAAATACTTTCATTTTTCCATCAATAGTTCTAAGCGATATTTTTTTGTCTAATCCATAAAATACTTCTTCTATTTCAACATTTATACTTGTTTCTAAATTTTCACCTTTAATAGGTGTTTTTCCAGATTGATTTTTTGGCTTTCTTTTCTTATCTACATTTTCTTTTTTTTCAATATTTCCAAAAAACATACTAAATAAATCATCAAATGTTGAATTTGATTTTTTATTTTCTTCTTTATACTCTTTTTGTTTTACTTGTGCATTATTTCTGTTCCAAATTCTATCATACTTCCTTTTTGAAGTACTATCTGAAAGAATTTTATATGCTTCATTTATATCTTTAATTTTCTCCTCAGCTAGCTTATCTTCTATATTTAAATCTGGATGATTTTTTTTAACAGCTAGTCTATATGCATTTTTAATTTGTTCTGAAGATACTCTATTTGTCTTTAGTTCCAATATTTTGTAATAATCTTTAAATATCATCTCTATCCTCTCCAAATTTAAATTACAAACATTATAGCAGTAAACAAAAAAAAAATCCATAGTTTTTATGGATTTTTTTTATTTTCTTAACCTTTTTTATTTTACATATAAATATAGATTTTTATAGCCTATTTTAAACTTTAACTCTTCTATCTTTTAATCATCAATTAAGCCAAAACCGGTTGCAATAAATCTAGTTTTGTGAGCTCCTGTACTATCTATTGGGTCATTTATCAATTCATAATTTACAACTAATGCAGTTGAAGTTCCACCATCCAAATTAGCCGCATTATATGCTCCATAATTTTGCATTATTTCAATTAAATCATCCATATCTGCCCCTGGTCTTGTAATTGTTCTTCCATCTATTGCTAAAAATAATACAATTCCATCTTTTCTTTGACCTATAGCACTACGGGGTGCTGTTCCCCAGCCTCCATTTCCAACAACTTTTGATGCATTTCCATTTACTATTAAAAATGGCCCACATGTTACGCAATCTCTAATTCCAAGAGATCTGGCAGTTTTTTCTGTACATTTAGATGCTAGTACAAGTTTATTGTCATTATCAAATCCAATTATTCCTCCTGCACCCGCATAGTAAGTAGTTGTTAATACTTTTCCTTTTGATAATGTAACTCCTAATGGTTTAGCTCCATTACTACTATAATTTGGATCTTCAAATCCACCACCATTTATTGCAACAACAGCCTTATTTGCTTTTGCCATAGTTGTTAAGTATTGCCCACTAACTCCCATTTTGGCAGTAACTAAAGTACGTACTTTTGATGGATCATATATTACAGCTAAATATCCAGAATATCCTTTTCCTGAAATTTCTAATATTTTATATTTATCATCAGGGTTTTCTTTTTCTAAAACTTGTCGTTCGTATTCATTTGCGTATTCTACTTTTTCTTCCATATTTACAACTATTGCATCTGTATCTGTTTCTTCTATTATTTCTTCTACTCTATTTGTACCCATTACCTCATCAATTGTCTCTTGGCTGTAAAATAAATATGCAATCCATTGGTGACTCATAGTCGTCATTGCCGTAGTGATTAGCCAATCTCTAAAGCCATGATACGGTCCATACAATAGAAATGCTAAAGAACTAATTCCAAGTATAATAAGTATTAAAAGAGTAATTAAAATTCTTTTCAATATACTTCCCTTTTTTTTCTTATGTGCGCTTTTCTTTTTATAGCTGTGCTCTTGATTTACATTATTTATTCTTTCTCCCATCTCTTTCACATTTTCTGTTTGTCCAATTATCTGATTCATTTACACTTCATCCTTTTTTCTTTTATAGTTACCACATATTATTTTACTACATATATATAATAATTTCAACTGTTTAATTCAATATGTTTTTCTAATAAAATAATTTTTTTATTTTTAGATGTATCTATTTTTGCTTTAATACCAATTGGTATAGTTATCTTTTTTGCAATATGTCCAAAATTATTTGATTTTATAATTGGAAAATTATATTCATCTTCTATAACATCTTTAACAATTTTTTCTAAAGAAATTTTGCTTTCATGTTCATAACTTCCTATCCATATGCCATTTATTTTAGAAAACACATCATTTTGTTTCATATAATATAAGAAACTACTTACAAATTTTGGATCAGATTCTTCTGCTAAGTCTTCAATAAACATAATTTTATTCTCAAAATCTAATGAATATTTACCGCAAACCATACGGCTTAAGCAATTTAAGTTTCCACCAATTAATTCTCCTTCGCATACACCTTTTTGTATTATTGTAAACTTTTCACCTTGTTTTTGTAAAGTATTCTTCCCTTTCATTAGTTTGTCTATTATGTCTTCAAACACACTAGAATCATCCCAATCTGAGATTGCCTTAAATGTAGAAGCATGGAATGTTATTAAACCTGTTTTTTTATTTATCATATTAAGCAAAGATGTAGAATCGCTGAATCCGCAAAAGATTTTGGGATTTTTCTTTATTAATTCATAATCTATATAATCAAATAATGTATTTGAATTTTCTCCACCTTTAGCACAAAATATAGCTTGTACATCTTTATTTAAAAATGCTAAATTTAAATCCACTGCTTTTTCCTTAGGCGTTGCACCATATCCTAATGTATTTGAATTTACGTATTTTCCATATATAACATTTATTCCTCTTGAATTAAAAAGTTTTTCTGTTTCTTTTAAAAATTTAACGTCATCTTCTTGAACAGAGTTTGATGGTGCAATAACTTGTATTGTGTCTCCTTTTTTTAATTTATTTGGTATTATTTTTTTCATTATTCATTCCTCCTCTAATATAATTAAAAAAAACAACTTATTCTTTCTATTTTTATACATTATTTTTCTTTATATTTCAAGCATATCTTTATTTTAAAGAAATTATTGCAGTAGCTAAACCATATTGCAATCCCTCTTTTCTATATGAATGAACCTTTTCGCTGTTACAAACTGAACATATTTTACTATCTTCAATATTCTCTTCTAAAATTCCTTTTTGTTTTAAAATTATCTTATTTATTAGTACAGTATCTATATACCACTTTTCTTTTTTTTCATCTTTTACAATAAATTCATCAATTTCTTTTAAATCTTTGAATTCATTATAAAACATTTCGTATACATCTTGGTCAACTTCGAAGTGACATTTCCTAATACTAGGGCAAACACAAACTATAATATCCCTAGGGTTTGAGCCAAATTCTTCTTTCATTTTATCTATTGCTTTTACCGAAATTCTTTGCAATGTTCCTCTCCAACCTGAATGAATATTTGCGATAACTTTTCTTTTGGGATCAAACATTAAAAATAAAATACAATCAGCATTTGTGGTAGCTAGAACTATTTTTCTTTTGTTTGTAATTAAGCCATCCGAATGGTTTGGAGTATCTATTCTGCTTTCATCAACATAATTAATTATGTCAATATTATCAGTATGAAATTGATTTGCTTTTACAATATTTTTATAATTTAACTCATTTGCATTACATAAATCTTTATAATTTCCTAAATTTTTCTCATATTCTTCTACGGGTAAAGGCATTTTGTTTGCTTTGAAAGTTCTATAATTTCTGTCTATTCCAAGCGAATATGCATGAGAAATTAAATTAGAATATTTAAGCAATTTTTTAAATTGTAAAAATTCTTGATTATCTTTTCTTATATGTAAAACATTTTCATTTGATAAATTCATAATAAAGTCCTTTCTTTTTTTTAAATACACTTAGTAGTAAAAAAAATTATATTTTTTCATCTACATAATTATAAATATCTTCTTTGGTTTTCTTATTAATATAATTATATTCTGTAGGAAATATTCCGGAATTAAAACCGCATATTTTTTTGTATATACAATATCTACATGGTGTTAACTTATTTTTATAATATGGTTTTAATTCTATATTACCATTTAATATTTCTTTTCCTATTTCTTTTATTGTATTATTTACATATTTTTGTAATTTTTCAAATTCTTCTACACTTGCAATATTGCTTTTTTTACTGCTTAAATTTTCGTCTTTATCAAGATAAGCTGGAATAATCTGTGAGTATGATGAAGCCTTCATTGTATTATCTTGCATTTTTGCAACATTAACATCCGCAAGGATTAATCCTCTCATTTTAAAATTATTTTTTATTTTTTGTTCTATTTCTTCCTCAGTTATTTTTTTCTTAGCGTCATTCATCTGCTCTAATAGACTAAAATATAAGATTCCAGCAGGAACGAAGTCTTCTATTTTACATACAGCATCTAAATATGTAATTAATTGTAATTGAAGTCCAGCATAAACATCCGAATAATTTATATTTTTTATAGATGATTTATAATCTATTATTCTAACATATCTATTATTTTCGTCTTTGGCAATATCTATTCTGTCTATTTTTCCAACTATTTCTATTATTTTGCCATCTTCTAGCTCAATTTTAATTGGCTTATATTCACCATCTTTTTCATTAAATGAAACTTCGGTTCCTTTTACATTAAAATCACTTATTTTTAAACTTAAAATAATATATTTTAGGGCTTTTAAAATCATTCTTTTTAATCTTTTTACAAGAAATTTATATTTTTCAGTTGCAACAAATATATAGTTACTATCATTTTGTAATTTTTCATCAATTATTTTATTAATTATTTCCTCTTGTTCTTTTTCTTCTATATTTTTTACACTTATTTTATTTTCATTTAATTCTTCAAAAAATGAATGTATAACATCATGCATAAATGAACCTGTATCAAGACTTCCTACCTTTAGTTCTTCTTTTTCTTTTAATTTCAAACTATATCCTAAAAAATACTCATATGGACATGATTTAAAAGTTTCTAATCTGGAAATACTGGTATTTAATTTTTTTCCATATAATTTTTCAATATTTTCTTTTTTTATTTTTTTAGGACTTTTTAAAAATTTAATATATTCTAAATTATTTTTTAATATTTTTTTATAATTTTTATTTTCTTTAAAATATTTATAAAATAAAATTAAATTATTTATTTCATTAAAATTATTTTCATTTAAATTAATTTTATTTTCATAATTTATATTATTTTCATCTAAATTAATTTTATTATTTATATTATTTTCTTTTAAATTATTTTTATTTTCATTTAAATAATTTATATTAAAAATTAAATTTTCATAAATATTTTTTTCATTAATTAAAAAATATTTTTTCTCTAAAATATCACTTTCTTCTTTTAAATTTAAAAATATTTTTTTCATTTTTAAAATTAAAGAAGAAGGTCGTAAAGAATTTCCACCTAAATCTGTCATACAATATGACAAAAATATTTTTTCCTCTGCAGTTGTAAATGCTTTATAAATATTAAAATTATCATCATATAAATTATCAATTGACCCTTTTGCAAGCTCAATTCCATTATCTTTCAAAAGTCCTCTATCCGTATCGTTAAAGTAACCTTCATCTCTATTTATGCTTGGAAAAACCCCATCATTTAACCCTACTATAAATATAGATTTTACTTTATGTGTTCTTGACCTTTCTGTATCTCCAACTATAATTCCATCTTGTTTACTTGGTATTTTTCCAAGGTCACTATTTTTTAATCCTATTTTTAAAATTTTATAAACATTTTCTAATGTTATTTTTTCATTTTTAAAAATATTTACAATTTCATCAAAAATATTTATTATAATTTCATAACTAATTTTATATTCTGATGCTAATTCAAAAAAATTATTTTTTTCTAATTCTTTTATTCTTTTATTTATTTTATTTTCTATTTTTTGTTCATTTAAAAATAAATAAATTTCTTTAATTATATTTTCTGCATTTTGTTTTTTATTTATTTTATTTTCTAAATTAATTATTGGTTCAATTATTTTTTTTCTTAATTTATTTAAATAATTAATTTCATTTTTTGTATTTTCATTAATTCCATAAATAAAATCTTTTTTAAATTTATTATTTTTTATTCCATATTTAATACAATATTTTTCTAATTTAAAAATATCATCTTCATCAATTTCTAAAAAATTAATTTTTAAATAATTAAATATTGATTCATATGAATAATTTTTTATTATAATTTCTATTATACTTAATATATATCTAACTATAATATTTTGATTTAAATCTTTCTTTTCGTCTATAAATACTGGTATTTCATATTTCGAAAAAATTGATTTAAATAATGATGAATATGAATTTACATCTTTTGTAATTATTGCTATTTCATTATATTTATAATTTTCTTTTTTTACTAAATTAATTATATTATTTGCAATATATTCTATTTCTGAATATTTATTTTTTGCTAAAAATAATTTAATATTATTTATTTCATTTTCATATTTTTTTATTTTTTGATTATATAAATAATTTTCAATAAATATTAATTCATTATTTTTAAATCTATATAATTTATCTAAATTTATTATTTCTATTTTTTCATCATTTTTTAATAATTTTAATATTTTATTTAATGTAACTTTATTTGGATAAAAAATATCTGTATCTGGATTAGTATTTAATTCTAAATTATCTATGCAAAATGTTATGGTTACATTTTTTGAAATATTTAATAATTTTTTTATTATTTCTAATTCTTGCTTTGTATATCCTACAAATTCATCTATATAAATATTGCAATTTTTAAATAAATCTACTTTATCTATATTTTCTGCTAAAATTGTTAATAAATCGGTTTCATCTATATATTTATTTTGCAAATTTAAATTAAATTTATCATAAATTAAAATCATATCTTCTAATTTTAATTTTAATAAATCATCATTAATATTATTTAATTCATTTTTTAAATCTGAAATTGAAATATTATTTTTCTTAAATTCTGAAATAGTTCTCATTACAAGTTCTATATTTTCATCTGACTTATTTAATAATTTTAAATTCTTTTTTTCATTTTGCAAAATTGAATAAATTAGCATCGCTTTTCCACATTTTGTTATATTATTGTGGATAGTTCCACCAATTTCATTTACGATTCTATGTGCCATTCTATTAAATGTAATTACTTCTGCATTTATTATGGATTTTTTATTTTCCATTAGTTTTTTTTCTGCTGTATAAGAAAATTGTTCTGGTGTAATTATAAATATTTTATTTTTTTCTTTTGATGTTATTCTTTCATTTATTTCTTTATATATAAATTCACTTTTTCCACTGCCAGCTTTTCCGTAAATTATTCTTAATCCCATACTATAAGACCTCCTATGTGTAATTTATAATTATAAAAAATCAAAGAAATTAACACCTTATTGGCTAATTTCTTTGGTTTTTTGTTATTAACGATTTCCTCTATCAAATTTAATTATATTATTATTTTTTTCCTTTTTCTTTTCGATTGCACTTTTTGCTTCTTGAATGACTTCATCAGGTATGTTTTCACATTTTTTTACCTCACCATATTCGTCAATTTCTATTCCTCCAATTATAATTGGGTTTTGTAATTCAACATCATTATTTAATTTTGATGCATCTTTTTTACATTTTTCTACATTGTACGTATTTACAATTTCCCCAAGCGTTAAGTTCAATCCGTCTAATTTATTGTTTAAAAAATATTGTATTAATTTTTTACCTTTTGTGTAAATTACTACATTTTCATATATATATGGATTAATAAATTGTACAATATTATCTTTTTTTGTACTTTTGCTTTCACCTATTTGCATTGTTCCAATTTGTATATAATATTTACCGTTTTCTATAGCTATTGGAAGATCTGGCATATATTTCCAATATAGAGCTTCGTTGTTAATTCCCCCAAAACTAATATTCTTTCCAGGATTTATCCAGCAATCTTGTTTTGCAACAACCATTCCTCCTCCCAAGTCTAATTCTACGGAATCTTCATCTCTCATTAATTTATTTCTTTCTTTATTTTTTCTATCTTTCTTTAAAATTTCTTCTATATCTTGTTGTATATTACTACTATATGAAAATTTTCCTTTATCGTCCTTTAATATTGTTCCTAATACAAAATCTGGTTTGCCAAAATATGTTGAATGGTTGTCTAATGGTTTAGTAGGTTCGCCAATTTTTTGATAATATTCATGACACATTTTCATAGCATTTTCTTCAGAAATCATCTTCAAAAACTCGATGTTTCCATATGGGCTAGCCACTATATCCCTAAGTGGGACATTACTTTCAATTACCCCCATAGCATTATTTGCCCCTGTAATCATTCCTTTATAGACATATCTATTGTTTTCATTATCTTCTATTATAGTTTGTACATTAGTAAAATTGGCAGTACCTTGTAAATAATTATTTTGAACATAATAATTTATTCCACCACCTGCTCCAATATGCTTTTGAATTGTACGTGTATCTTCTGGATCAATCTGTTTTTTTAATAATTTGGCAATTAATAAAGTAAAATCTCTTTTAAATTCTTCCTTCTTCTTTAGTCTTTCATAATTTCTTTCTTCCCTAGGGTTTCTTTTAATAATTTGCATAACTTTTCTCCTTTTTATCTACTTCTATAATAATAACACAAAAAAATATAAGTAGCAAGAATTATTACAAATTTGTTATTGATTTTATAAAATTATTATAGTATAATTTTTATAGGAAAAAATTTATAGGAGAAATACAAAATGAAAAAAGAAGTTTTTGATTTTTATGACAGAACCTCACTTAAGTCTTATAATTTAGATAAAAGTATGCAATATCAATTAAATGCATTAGATTCACTAGATGTTTTTACCAGAAAACATTGTGAAAATGTTGCTGCAATTACTTGTAGATTATGTGAATATCTTCACTGCTCTAAGGGTTTTACAGAGTATTGTACAATTTGTGCCTTTTTACATGATATTGGAAAATTATTTATTCCTCCAGAAATATTACAAAAACCTGGAAAATTAACTGATGAAGAATATGCTGTAATAAAAACTCACACAACAATAGGATATGAAATGTGTATGAAAGATCTTAAGCTACGCCCATATGCAGCAGGAACCTTATACCATCATGAGGCTTTAAATGGCACAGGATATCCACAAGGCTTAACCAAAAAAGATATTCCGTATGAAGGTCAAATTATAAGAGTTGCAGATGAATATGATGCAATAGTAAGTAAACGCCAATACAAAACACACATTGGTATATCAGATACATTAAAAATACTTATAGAAAATGCTCATCCGAGTCAAACAAAGTCATCGGAAGCTTTAACTAAAGTAGTAGATAATGCTCAAATGGGTAAAAATAATCCTGCTATTGTTAGAGTTTTAATAAAGGTTGTTTTAGATGATATATATTATGAAATTGCGTGTAGTCAAGATTATGTTGATTATTTAGAGGATAATTTAAAAAGATTTCAAAAAATTGAAAAATATCACAATAAAATGTTACAAGCTAAAACCGAGGACAAAAAAAATTATTACTTAGAATATATGAAATTATATTTTCAAGATAATGAAAATTTTGATAATTATTTAACAATTTATCAAGATTATAAATCAGCTTATGAACTAAGAAAACAAAAAATTGACACATTATATAATGAAATAAAAATAATAAAAAAATTAAAAGTATAAAATAATTTTCTTGAAAATAAAAAATAATTTACAAATTTAAAATCATTATATAAAATAATATTATTTTTAATTAATATAAAATCGATAATTAATATTTTAAATTAATTATCGATTTATTTTTATTCTTCTAATCCAAAACTTACCCCAAGTGCATTATTTATTTTATTCATTACAAGTTCATCATCTATGTGCCCTATTTTTTCTTTTAATCTACTTTTATCTATAGTTCTAATTTGTTCTGCTAAAATTACAGAATTATTTTTTAACCCATGTGTTGCCTCTCCTCCAATTTCGATATGCGTGGGAAGTTTTGTTTTATTTGTTTGTGAGGTAATTGCTGCTGCAATTACTGTTGGACTGTATTTGTTTCCTAAGTCATTTTGTATTATTAAAACAGGGCGTATTCCACCTTGCTCTGAACCTACTACTGGACTTAAATCTGCATAAAACATATCTCCTCTTTTTATTGTCATAATATTCACTCCTACTATTAGCATATTTTTAAAGTCTATATATTCGTAGATAAATTTTGAAAATAGAAATAAATATTTAGCAGAAATTTTATTAAATAATACAAGTTGTTAATTTAATTCTATTTCATTATATTGTATGTTTATTGTTATATTTTTGTTATTATCTTCTATAATTAATTTAGTAGGCAATTTTGTTTCTTTATTTATGTATAATATTTTATTTTCTACATATTTATTTTCATTACTATTTTTTGTTTTCATTATTATTTCTGTATTATTTTCTTCAAAATTTGCCTTATCACAATTTTTGTAATTATCTATAAATGTGTATAAGTCTAATCCATTTTCTTCTAATCCCTGATAATTTTCAAAAATTGTTGATAAATTTAAAGAAGTATTTTCAATTTTTAAATTTCCATCTTTCCTAATTATTTTTACTCCTGCTATATTTAATGGTTCTATTACTTCTTGTACATATCCATTTTCCGTATTATATTCTTGATTTAAAATATATTTATTTTTGTTTTTATTGCTATTTACTTGTACTGTTACCTTTGTTTTATATGAATTAATATTCAAAATATAATCTACGATTTCTTGACTACTCATATTGTTTCCAATTTTAGAATTTTTAATCACATTTTTATAAATAATTATTCCTATAATTAAAATTAAAATAATCATAAAAAAACAAAATAATTTTTTATTTATTTTCATAAACTTAATTCTCCTTTTTTTATAAATTTAAAATTAATATTTTTATTAAATAATATATTTTAATAAAAAATTAATTTTCTTTTACATTATTATTCAGGAAATTAAATTTATATACATTAATTTTCTATTATTTCTATTCCTTGAATACATCTTCTATATTCAGGCTCATTTTCTACACATGTTATTAATGTTATTTTATTTTCATCAGATTTTTCTAAATAACTCCAATCTGAATTTTCAATAATTTCTATTTTATTTACTGTATAAATTTTTTTAAAGTCTTTGTATGTGTAAATAATTTTGTCATCCATTTTTAGTTTTTTTAAATCTTTAAAAAAATTTTTTTCATATCCTCTATTATGTGCAGCTAATCCTATGTTACCATCTTGTAAATTTGTATCTGTAAAATGACCTACTTTTGTGTTTAAAATATCTAAATTTGTCCCCTCTGCAATGGGTGCAATTAAGTCAATAGCTGGAATCTCTATGTACCATTCCCCTAAGTCTTCGACCGATTTTTCTGCATCCTTTTCCTCGTTTTTATGGTCCTCTATAGTTGATATTACTTCTTGAATTTTTTCTGTTGGATTTTTTTCTTTTTCGAAAAATAGAAAATTTAAAATTGAAAAAATTACAATTGTTATAATTAAACTAATAATGTTTATACTTTTATTTGTGTATAACATAATTTTAAAATATATTGAAATAAATCTATATAATAATATCACATTTTACATAATTTGTAAAGAAAAATATTTCGACATTTTTCTACATTTTTTTACAAATATAATTTTAAATAAAAAAATTTAATATTTAATATTTAATATTTAAAATTAAAAATTAATAAAATTTTCATAAAAGGCTTCGTCCTTTACTTTTTCGTAGAAATTCTATCACTTTTTTATGGCACCCTTCCAAGGCAAGCTTGAACTCTTTCCATAAAAAAGTGTAAGAATTTCTATACTCAAAGCACTCCAACGCTTTTTATTCAAATTTTATTAATTTTTAATCTTTAATCTTTAATTTTTTATTTATTATTTATTATTTATTATTTATTATTTTTTATTTTTTATTTGTGAATTGTAAAATTATTAATTTTAAAAATATTTTTTTAATTCATCTACTATTTCAAATAATTTCATGCCATTTGAAGCTTTAAATAAAACCACATCTCCACTCTCTATATATTGTTTTAATTTATTTAATAAATTATTTCTATCATCAAATATAAAAATATTATCTTTATTAAATCCAAGTTTTGATGCCTCTTCAGAAATATATTTTGCTGCATCTCCTATTACAAATAATTTATCTATATTATTTTCATAAACAACTTTTCCTACGTCTCTATGTAATTTTTCAGAAAATTCGCCAAGCTCAAACATGTCACCTAAAACTGCAATTCTTCTTTTAGCTTTCATATTTTTTAAACTTAAAATTGATGCTTTTATTGATTCATAACTTGCATTATAACTATCATTTACTAAAGTTATATTATTTTTTAAATAATTTACTTCCATTCTTTTTGCAGTTAATTTAAAATTTTTAATTCCATTAATTATTTGTTCATTATTTAAATTTAATAATTTACCAACAGCAGTTGCACATAATGCATTTAGTATAAAATGCTCTCCACCAACTGGTACATCTATGTTTATTTTTTCATTTTTATTTTCACAAATAAAATTACTACTATTTTCATTTAATTTTATATTTGTTGCTTGAAATTCACTTTTTTCTTTTATTCCAAATGTATGTACTTCTATATTTTCATTATTTTCTTTGTTCCATTTATTTAGTAAATCATTGTCATTATTTATTACTAATAATTTTTTATCCATGCCATCTAAAATTTCTAATTTTGCTTTTAAAATATTTTCACGAGAGCCTAAATTTCCAATATGAGAAGTTCCAATATTTGTTATAACTGAAATATCTGGCTTTGCAATTTTGGTTAAATAACTAATTTCTCCAAAATGATTCATTCCCATTTCTATAACTAAAACTTCTTCATCTTTCAACCTTAAAATCGTAAGTGGAAGACCAATTTTATTATTATTATTTCCTTCTGTTTTAAGTGTTTTATATTTTTGAGAAATTACATTTGCAATAACATCTTTCGTGCTTGTTTTTCCTACGCTCCCTGTAACTCCAACAACTTTTATTTTATCTTTATATAACTCTCTTTTATATGTTGCCATTTGCCCTAAGGCGATAGTTGTATTTTCAACTTGAATTATATTTTTGTTTTGTTTTTTATATTTTTCTATATCTTCTTGAGGTAAATCTATTTTACTTATTATAACTGTATCTGCACCTTTATCAAGAGCTTCTTTATAAAATAAATCTCCATCAAAATTTTCTCCTTTTATGGCAATATATGTATCTCCTTTTTCTATTTGTCTTGTGTCTTTAGAATATTTTTCACATACACTATTTTTATTACCAATTATTAATTTTCCATTGGTACATTTTAATATATCTTCTATTTTTAAATCCATGCTCTTCCTCCTTGTATTTTTTTATATTATATTATTAAAATATTAAAAATACAAGGTTTTTATACTAATTATAAAAAAGATATTAAGATTAATAATACATTTTATTATAATTCTAACTTTAATTTATGCTACCTTTATTCCTGTATTTTTCACTTCTACTACAAAAGGTGTTTCATCGTTTTCGTAGTCACTAATACTAATTATGTGTGGCTCTATTCTTAAATCTATGTCCCACCTTAATTGCATTAAATTAATTTCTTCATCAAATATATCTGTTTTTATATCATCAGTAATTACTGCAATATCAATATCGCTATCTTCATGTTCTGTTCCTTTTGCATAAGAACCAAATAATATTATCGCTTTTATTTGGTATTTTTCACAAACTTTTTTTACATACTTTTGAACTATTTCCATTATTTTATTGTCAATAAATTCTTTAGCCATTTTCGTACCTCCTTAATATTTTTTATTTGTTCTGTAACAAATTCGTTAGTACAATTTTGTCTAAAACTTTCTTTATAATCATCATATCTTGCTTCTATATTAAATTTTGTAATTGTATCTAATAAAATTTTTTGTTCTTTAGTGAGTACTAATTCCATTTTCTCTGCCAAATATAATAAATCATGAGTTTTCGGAGCATAAGGAGCTCCTTTGTTATTTTTTGCATAAAGTGCCTTTAATAATTTCTCTATTACTAATTGTCCAATATATAAACACCATGTATTTTGATTATTTTTGTATAGAACTTCCATTGTTACAAAATCTTCATCAGAACTTTTAATCCAATAATTCATTAAATCTATGTTATTCATAACTCTCCTCACTTTCCATATATTTTTATTATAACATTAAAATTTAAATTTTACCACATTTTATTAAATATTTTCATAAATTATTGAAGGTTTTACTATCTATTACCAATTTACTCTTATTAATAAAAAATAAGAAAAATCAAGATTTTTCTTTCTAAGAGTTGCTAACGCAACTCTTTTTCTGTTATAATAATTTTA
>CANRQH010000002.1 GCA_947632745.1 uncultured Clostridia bacterium
ATTTACCTTTTGAACAATAGGCATAACTTTTTTTACTTCTTTTTCACTGTATGATTTAAATAATTTCATAGTTAATTAACATTCCTTTCTAATTTAAGGCAGAAACTAGATGAAAATTTTTCAATCTTTTTATATTCTTAAACCTTATTTATGTATTATACCTGTTTAATATATCACTAAAATGAATTTTTATCAAGTTTTTTTGTAATATTCTTTAAATTTTAAGAATAAATTTAGTAAAAAGTAATAATTTTTGGAAGTGAGTTGAGATTTATGTTTTTGTATAATATAAAATTAAATGGAAAAAGAATTGTTAAATTTATGTTTATTGTAATGCTTATTGTTATTTTAATTATTTTTTCTATTGGGGTTTACAATATATTTTTTAAACAAGAAAAAGAAACTAATGATGATACAGTAACTTTAACTGATACAATAAAATCAGATGAGATTTATGAAATCACACCTGAAATTTATACTACTGTTTTAGATACAGTTACAAATAACCTTGATGCTTATGTTGGTTGCAATATTCACTTTACAGGCTATGTTTATCGTTTAATTGACTTTGATGACAATCAATTTGTACTTGCAAGAGATATGTTATTAAACGAAAATACAAAGCAAAGTTTAGTTGTAGGATTTTTGTGTACTTATGACAAAGCATATGAATTTCCAGATGATACGTGGGTTGATATAACAGGCACAATTGTAAAAGGTGACTATTATGGAGAAATTGCTGAAGTAAAAGTTACAGATATTTTTGAGTGTCAAGAACCTGCAAACAAATATGTTCCTATGCCTGATGACACTTATATTCCAACAGCTAATATGTTTTAATGATGCTTTTGGGGACGGATACAAAAAGCATCATTCTTCCATTTGTCTATTCATTTTTTCAAGAGAAATAAAAGTGTTTTGGAAGATTTCTGCAATATCTTTTGCTTGTTCATCTAAGGCTTTCTTTAAATCTTCATGAGTTGTATATTTCTTTAAGTCTTCCTTAGTTGCAAATCGTTTTAAATCTTCTTTGGTTGCCATTTTAGTAGCCATTTCGTTAACCTTATCTGATAGTTTAAATAATTCAGTTAAAATTAATTCTTCCATATTTTTTGTCATAATGAATCTAAACTCCTTTCTTTAAAATTTTTTTGATTTAAACGAAAATTAAAAATAAAAATAAAAATAAATATGAATATGAATATATAATATGAAATAATTATACTTTGCATTTTTCCAAATGTCAATATGAAAAATAAAAAATGTGATGCTTTTTTGCGTTCCTCAAAGCATCACTCAATATTAAAAATAGTTTTTACTATTCCACCATCTAGAAATTTAGAAAATACATTTTTTAAAATTATTAGAATTATTGGACCAATAAACATCCCGTAATATTCCTATAAACTTAAAACCTGTATACATTGCAGCTATTGTAAATATAGGATGAATTCCTATGTTTCCGACTAACTATTTTTGGCTCTAAAAATTGTCTAACTACTGACATTATTATCCAAAGTATTATTATTGAAATTGCTAATCTTATATCTCCATTTAAAGCTAATAATATACCCCATGGAATCATTACAGTTCCTGAACCAAGTATAGGAAGTGCATCTACAAACAATATGCCTATTGCAATAATTAAAGGAAATTTTACATTTAGTCCTGCAAAATACAGAATATAAAGTCCTATTAAACAAATTACAAAAGATATTAAAATCAAAATTATTTGTGCTTTTAAATATCCACCTAATACTTTAATTAATTCTCTTATATGTTTTGTAAGTTCTTTCATCCATTTGTCTGGTAAGTGGTGTTCTAGCTCGTCCAACATATAAATTTTGTCTGTACATATAAAATATAAAGCTAAAATTGTAATTGCAAAATAAATTCCTATAGTTGGGATTGAAGTTAGTCCACTTACAAATTTAGTAAGTAAGCTTTGCAAATAATTTGAACCTTTTTCAAGCAAAGTAATGCTACTGTTTTCTATAATATTTAACAGTTCTTGTGGGATTTTTAATTTTATAAAATCAAATCCTCCTAAAATGTTTTGGATTAAGTTATATGTTTTTGAATAATAGTCATTAAATGTAGAAAGTAAATTAGTAGATTCTGAAACAAGTGTCGCTATTCCCCATGCTAATAGTCCTATAATTATTCCAAATGTTAAAATAAAAACTATTATAGAACTTACTCTTCTTGTAAATCCAAATTTTTTCATTATTTTTCTTATTAAAGGTTCTATAATTAAAGATATTATAAATGCTATTAAAAATGGTAAATAAAATATAGCTATTTTAAAAGAAGCAATAGTTATTCCTATTGCTAAAATAGCTAAAAATATTCGTTTACACACACTTGTCCAATATGTAAATTCTTTTGACATTAAATTTTCTCCTTTTGCTTTATTATATGCTAAAGAAATGTCATTTATACCTATTACAATTACAATATTTCAGCCTCTGTCTTTGAAATAATAACTTTTTTTATAAAGAAACTTTGTCCTTTGCTTTTTTGCAGAAATTTTAATCTTTTATTTGGCACCCTTCCACGGCAAGCGTGAACTCTTTCCAAATAAAAGAAAAAAATTTCTAGCTACAAAAGCACTCCCGCGTTCTTTATAAAAAAAGTTATTATTTCAAAGACAAAGGCTATAAACTTTAATTATTTAATGCCTCTTTAAATACATTTGCTAAATATTTCATACTCACTAAAGTTTGATCTAAAGTATTACCAGTTGCTCCTACTTCTATAATACATGCTGCTTTTCCAAGATGTTGGTTATATCTTGAATTTCTTAAAATTAATGGTTTAAAAAGTCCCGGATAAAGCTCATTTGCCTTTTTTTGTATTTTCATTGCAAATTTTAAATTTGAGTTCCAATTTGGATGTGATAAACCTCCCCCGTCTGTTCCCATTACAAACATAACTTGAGCAGCTATATCATCTCCTATTTTAACTATTGGTGCATAATTGCTATTACTTCCTATTGCATCTCTATGTAAATCTATTATTATATCTGACGAAAAATCTTGTAATACATTTTGAACAGTTGAAAGTGACCTATTATATGAACCAGTATAAGCAGGATAATCGTGATAAGATGTATTATGTTTTACATTAAATCCAAAGTTTGTTAAATTATTGGCAAGCTCATCTCCTACTCTTGAAACTGAATAATTTAAATCTGTTGTTCTATAATTTCCGAGTAGGAGTATATGTATATTTTTCACTTTGAGTATAACTTTCACAAGTATGTGTGTGAAATATGATTACATTTCTATTATCTATTTGTAGGCTATCTGAATTTAACATATCATCTGTTAATTCATATGATGTTTCATTTTTTATTTTAACACCATTATATTCTTTATTGTAGTTTTCAGGTAAAGGATTTTGGGTTATAACTTCAGTATTAGAAGGATTTATTTCTTCATTTACAGGTTGAACTATGTTTTCTTCTATATTATCATCTTGTCCTACTTCTATCTCTAATTCTTTTACATTAAATATGTTTGAACCTACTTTTAATATATTTTTTAATGATAAATCTGTTTCACTTTCCTCTACCTCTTCTGTTTGTTCTTCTTTTGTAACATTTGCCTTAGATATATTTTTTATAATATTGCTCTCATTATTTATTCCTGCTATTAAAAATTCATTTGAACTTGTAACAGCTGATATATCGATATTCTTTTTTATTGAAACATTTTTTAAAATAAATCTGCTTAAAAGATATATTATAATTAATACAAAAAATATTTTAAATATATCTCTTAATCTAATTATTGTAACATTGAACATATATCTTACTCCCTATCTTTAGATATATATTCAATACAGTAAACATTTATGCTTTTTTATTATACTAAAAATAGACCACTAGTAACATAAATTACTAGTGACCTTTTACAATTAATTTTCAATCCTATATCTTTCGAGGTTTTAATTCCAAATAAATTGGTTTTTCGTTTCCTATCATTGTAGATTTTCCGATGTCCTGGATATACTATAGTGTCTTCTGGTAAAACCATTAATTTATTAGTAATAGAATCAATTATTTGAGTAAAACTTGAGGTTGGTAAATCTGTTCTTCCCCATGTTCCTCTAAATAATGTATCACCTGAAAATAAAAGTTTTTCACTTTCTAAGTATAATGATACTCCTCCTTTTGTATGACCTGGTGTATGTATTACTTTAAATTCCATTTCTCCTAAATGTATTAAATCTCCGTCATTTAATCTTGAATCCGCTTCTAGCTCTATATTAGGAATAGCATCTATAATTTGAGTTAAATTAGTATTTGGATCATTTAGCCCATCTGCATCATCTCTGTGAATTAGTACTTTACCTCCTAACTTTTCTTTTAGCTCCGGAACACCTGCAATATGGTCTCCATGGCAATGTGTCAAAAAAATATATTTTAATTTTCCCCCTAGTATATTAATCATCTCTACAATTTTGTCTACTTCACCTGCAGGGTCAACTACCATTGTTTCTTTTGAATCTTGATCAAAAACAATATAACAATTTGTATCATCTCCTACAAAAGTGTTTATCTTTAATCTTTTTAGTATCATTATTAAACCTTCTTTCTCTTTACTTCGTATACACTATCAATCTTTCGTACAGCTTTAAGAATATCATTTAATTCATCTAAATTTTTTGTCTCTAAAGTTATTTCAATTACAGCCATTCTATCTTTTCCAGTTCTTGTATTTACAGCTATAATATTTGCTTTAGTAGTAGCAATTGTTTTTGTTATATCTGCAAGTAAACCAATTCTGTCATTTGCGTAAATTTCAATATCAACATTATATTGAGCTTGTTTTTGCTCTGCCCAATAAACTTCAATAATTCTGTTTTCTTCTTTCAAAAGTTCTTCAACATTTACACAATCTTTTCTATGAACAGAAACACCACGTCCTTTAGTAATATAACCTATAATTTCATCACCAGGCAATGGATTACAACACTTAGAAAGCTTAACTAAACAATTATCTATACCTTTTACAATAATACCATTACTTGCTTTATATCTTTTCTTTTCTTCTTTTAATTTAGCAATTTGTTCAAGTTTTTCTTCTATTTCATCTTCTTTATGGTCTTTTCTATATTCAATAAGCATACGAGCAATAATCTTTGTTGGGCTGTTACTTCCAAAGCCAACTGCTGCATACATTTCTTCTAAATCTTTATATTTGTATCTATTTAGCATTGCATTTATATAATCTGTTTTAAAAACTTTTTCATATGAAAGTCCTAATCTTTTTAGTTCTTTTTCAATTAGTTCTTTACCTTTTTCAATATTCTCAGACCTTTTTTCTTTTTTAAACCAGCTATTTATTTTAGTTTTTGCAGATGTACTTTTTATAAATTTAAGCCAATCTAAACTTGGACCTTTTGAATTATCTGAAGTTATAATTTCTACTATATCCCCACTTTTAAGTTCAGTAATTATTGGTACCATTTTACTATTTATTTTTGCACCAACCATATGGTTTCCAATTTCTGCATGAATTGAATATGCAAAATCTATTGGTGTAGCACCTTTTGGTAAAACTTTTATTAATCCTTTTGGAGTAAATACATATACTTCATCTTCAAATAACTCTGTTTTTAGATTTTCTAAAAACTGTTCAGGATCTTCTAAATCTTTTTGCCATTCCAAAGCTTCTCTAAGCCATGCAAGTTTATCATCTGTAACTATTACATTTTGTTTCCCTCTGCCTAAAAAGTTTGCTTCTTTGTATGCCCAATGTGCAGCTATACCATATTCTGCTATTCTATGCATATCCCATGTTCTTATTTGAACTTCAAAAGGAACACCTTTTTCTCCAAGTAAAGTTGTATGTATTGATTGGTACATATTTGGTTTTGGAACGGCTATATAATCTTTAAATCTTCCTGGCATTGGACTATACATTTCATGTACAACACCTAATGCAGCATAACAATCTTTTACTGAATTTACTATAATTCTCATAGCAAAAAGGTCATATATTTGGTCTAAAGTACAATTATCCCTTTTCATCTTTCTATAAATTGAATATAAGTGTTTAGCACGACCTGTTACTTCTGCATCAATTCTTTGTTTTTTTAGTTGTACTCTAATATCCTCCATAATTTTTTGTATAAATTTTAAACGTTCATCTTTCTTCTTGTTTATACCTTCTACTAATTCATGGTATTCATCAGGATATAAATATTTAAATCCTAAATCTTCTAACTCTGCTTTTATAGCATATAAACCTAATCTATTTGCAAGAGGCGCATATAATTCAAGAGTTTCTTTTGCATTTGCAATTTGTCTATCTCTATTTATATATTTTAAAGTCCTCATATTATGAAGTCTATCTGCAAGTTTAATTAAAATAACTCTAATATCTTTTCCCATAGCTAAAAACATTCTTCTATAGTTTTCAACCTGAGTTTCTTCAACACTTCCAAATTGAATAGTACTTAATTTTGTAACCCCTTTAACCATTCCAGCAATTTCTGTTCCAAAAAGCTCTACTAAATCTTCATTGGTTATATCTGTATCTTCTACAACATCATGCAATAAAGCAGCACATATAGTTGCATCATCTAATCCAATAGATGCTAAAATATATGCAACATTTAAAGGGTGAATTATATAAGGTTCACCGAGAGCTTCTTTTTTGACCTTCATGTTTACTATTTGCTAAATTATATGCTTTCATTATTAGCTTTGTATCTGCTTTTTTGGTTGTTTCTTTTTTCTTTGTTATTACATCATAAATTGTGATTTCTGGCTCTTCCATAGTCAAAATCCACTCCTTTCTTCTTTGATATTTATATTGATTTCATAATATCTTTTATATTAATTTGAATTGAATCCACACCATTAAATGTATTAATCTCTAAATTACCTGCAATATCTACTTTATCTCCTATTTTATACTCATCAGATAAATGTCCTAAATTAAATCCTATTGCATCAACAAAATTATTTTTGTTACTTTTTAAAGCAAGTTTTAGATGTTTTCCCTCTGTTAAACTTCTTATAGAATCAATTTTCAAATTTTTAAATGCAAATATTGGCGTTTTGTTTCCTTCACCAAAAGGCTCTAATAAAGATAAACTTTTTACCACTTCTTTATCTATATCATCTATATTTATAATATCATCAATATTAAGTACTGGAGCTAAATCTGATATATTAGCTTCATTTACTATTTTAAAAAACTTTTCTTTAAATTTTTCAAAATTGTCTTTTTCAACACTTAAACCTACTGCCATGCTATGTCCACCAAAACCTGCCAAAACATCTTGACATTTCATTAAAGCATCATGTAAATCAAATCCTTGTATACTTCTTCCAGACCCTTTTCCTAACTTACATTCTTCTTCAAAACAAAGCAAAATAGATGGTTTATAATACATTTCTGTTATTTTAGATGCAACGATTCCTATCACCCCAGTATGCCAATCATTTCCTCCGAAGAATAATTGCATTATCATTTTCTAGATTATTTTCTATAATTTGATTGTTTGCTTGTTCAAATATTTTCTTTTCTTCAAGTTGTCTTTGATTATTATAATCTTTTAGCTCTTCTGCTAAATTTAAGGCGGTTTTTGAATCACTTGTAAGAAGCAAATCCAAAGCTTGATACGCATGACCCATTCTTCCACATGCATTAATCCTTGGAGCTACTCCAAAAGAAATTGAGGTAGAATCTATTTTTGAATAACCTATTTGATTTAAAATAGCTTTTAAGCCAATATTTTTTGTGCAGTTAACCAATTTTAAGCCAAGTTTTGTAATCACTCTATTTTCGTCTACTAATGGTACTATATCTGAAATAGTTCCTATTGAAACTATATCTAAATATTTTAAATATTCTTTTTCATCTAAACCAAGTTTTATGCTTATTGCTTGTATTAACTTAAACGCTACACCAACTCCTGCAAGCTCTCTAAATGGATAAACATTATCTTTTCTTTTACAATCAACAACAGCAAGAGCATTTGGTAATTCATCACTTGGCTCGTGATGGTCAGTCACTATTGTTTCAATACCAAATGTTTTAGCATATTCTACCTCTTCTACACTTGTTATTCCACAATCAACCGTAATCATTAAAGAATAATTTTCTTTGGAAATTTCTTTAATGGCATCTTTATTTAATCCATAACCTTCTTTTAGTCTATTTGGAATATAATTTGATACATTTAATCCTCTATCTTTCAAAAAGCTTTTTAAAACTGTTATGCTTGTAATTCCATCTACATCATAATCTCCATAAATTATTACATTTTCTTTGTGTTTAATTGCATTTATTATTCTATCTACTGCAATTTCCATATCTGGCATAGAAAATGGGGCATGAAAATTATGTCGGTTTGGTTTAAGGAAGACTTCAGCATTCTCTACAGTTATGTTTCTATTTGCTAAAATTTTTGCAAGTAAATCATTTATTTTAAATTTTTCTTTTATTTTAAGTGTTTCTTCTTCATTATTTTCTTCATAATATTGCCAAATTTTTCTCATCAAAAATCCTTTCTTAAATTATAAAAACTCTTGGATTTCATTTTACTACATTGGAAAAAAAATATCAATAACTTATTTAAAGTATTTAGCATAATATAATGTATATCTTGTGAGTTTTAGTAGATAATAACTATGTTTAAGAAAGGAGTTTATGAAAATGAAAACAATATGTATAAAGACAAATAATAAAGATGCAATAAATTATCTACTAGAAAATTTTGAAAGTTTACAATTAGAAGATGTTTGTTTTTCATGCCATAAATTCAAGGTGTATAATAATATATTAATTCGCTATAAAGGTAAGGATGTAAAACTTTTTTTAAGTACTGTTTCAAATATTCTCTCCAACTTAGTTTTTGATAATTTTGAAGATGATTTTATAAAATTAATACTTAACCAAGAATATTTTTATTTTGATGCTTTTGAGAAAAAACAAATTATAGATAAAACAAATGAAATATATTTTGATGATATAGAAGCTTTAACCACAAAAGAAAGTATATTATTTAATACATTTTATAATTTTTTAAAAAACAATACAAAACTATATCTTAAAGGTTTTTTAACATTTAGGTTAAAGAGATATTTTGAAGAACTTGAAAAAACTGTTGATAGTGCAATAAATCAATATTTAATTGAAAAAGAGTATTTAGAGTTTGTTTCTCTTTTAAAACTCTATGTTAACTCTGAAGAAAGTAAAATAGATGTGGTTCATCTTGTTTATAATAACAAGGAACCTTTATTGCTTGATAAAAATAAAAATATTATAAAAACAGATATAAATTTATTTAATGCTAAATATCTTTCAGATATTAGTTTTTCTTCTTTAGATATGATCTTGAATACTCTTTTAAATATTTTGCCTCAAAAAATTTATGTTCATTTAATTGATGAAGAAGATGAATTTATTAATACTTTAAAGCTTATATTTGAAAAGAGAATTAGTATTTGTACAGATTGCAATATATGTTCTATATATAAATCTCATATAAGGCAACTGTGATTAGTTCTTTTTTTTGAAAAATTTAATATTATTGTAACATGAAAAGATTTAAAGTATTTTTACTAAACTCAATTTTAATGGTAGGAAGTTCGTTTTTCTTACAAATAATAAGACTTGTTTTTAATATTTATGTTTCTAACCAAATTTCAAGAGAAGCCTTAGGGGTTTTCCAACTTATAATGACAACTTATATGTTTGGAATTACCTTAGCCGCTTCTCGGAATAAATATTACCGCAACTCGTATAGTCTCTGAAGAGATGGCTTTTGGAAATGATTATGGAATTAGAAAATCAATTATAAAATGTATTTTAGTAAGTCTAATTTTTGGAACAATTGCAGGAATTTTTTTTAGTATAAATTCTAACTTTATAGTTAGCGTTTGTTTTCATGGGAAAGCTGGAAACTCCATTGTATATTTGATTTCTGTAGCACTTCCTATGATTGCAATATCAAGTAGTATTTCTGGATATTTTACAGCTGTAAGACGAGTATATAAATCAATAATTGCAAATGTTTTTGAATATATTGCAAAAATTATTATTACAATTTTTCTACTAAAAAAATATCTTCCATCAGGAAATATTGAATATATATGTTTTGCATTAATCTTAGGAGACGTGCTTTCTGAAGTATGTTCTTTTACATATAATATATTTGTTTTAGTATTTGATTTAGACAAACATATAGGTAAAAATAGACTTTTAAATCACAATTCGTTTTTATATAGGATTTTTAGAATACTTTTACCAGTTGCATTTACATCTTATATTCGTTCAGGGCTTTCTACATTAAAACAATTAATAATTCCATCTAGCCTAGAAAAAAATGGTATAGATTGTGATAAGGCTTTAGCCGAATATGGAACAATAACTGGTATGGCAATGCCAATTGTTATGTTCCCTGCAACATTTCTAAATGCAGTATCTGGACTTCTTATACCCGAATTTTCTAGATACTATGTAAAAAAAGATTATCCAAAAATAAAAGAATATTCCCATAAACTCATAAAAGGTGCTTTTTTGTTTGCCTCATTTTTAACTGTAATTTTTATGATTTACGGAAATAAACTTGGTATTTTAATATATAAAGATGCAACTGTTGGTAGTTATATAAAGCTTTTTGCCCCTCTTATTCCTTTTATGTATGTAGATATAATTGTAGATAGTATTTTAAAAGGCTTAGATGCACAAGTAAATGTGCTTTATATAAATATTATTGATTTATTAATAAGCATCAGTTTTATATTCTTCTTTGTTCCTTTATATGGAATTAAAGGATTTATTGCTTCTATCTTTATTAGTGAAATAATTAATTTTTCACTTAGCCTAAAAAAACTACTAAATTTAGAAAATGAGTGGAAATAAATATTGGTAATATATATTATTTTCGTTCGTCCCAACTGCGTAGAAACTGTAATAAAAATTCTCAAACCAATTGAGTTTTTATAACAGTTTCTACCTTGTCGGTCCCCACACAAGCTCACTTCAAATAATATATATTACCAATATTCTGTTTAAACTTTATTCTTGATTTAAATTCTTTCTTCTGAGTTGCCCACATGCAGCTTCAATATCAGAGCCCAACTCACGTCTAACAGTTGCTGTAATGCCATGTTCGTTTAAATAATCTCTAAATCTTAATATATTTTCATTAGAACTTTTAACATATTTACCATTATCAATTTTATTAATAGGAATTAAATTAACATGGCAAAGCATTCCTTTAAGGAGCTTAACTAACTCTTTTGCATCTTCTAAATTATCATTATTATCTTTAGCCAAAGCATATTCAAAAGATATTCTTCTATTAGTTTTATCAATATAATCTTTACAAGCTTGAATTAGCTCCTCTATTGAATATTTGTTATTTATTGGCATCATTTCACTTCTTTTTTCATTATTTGTTGCATGAAGTGAAATTGAAAGAGTACATTGTATATTTTCATCTGCTAGTTTGTAAATCATTGGAACTAAACCACTTGTAGAAACACTTATATGTCTTGCACCAATATTTATTCCTTTTGGGTTGTTTATTATTTTAATTGAATTTATAACATTATCATAATTATCTAAAGGCTCCCCTATTCCCATAAAAACAACATTTGAAATTTTAATTTTCTCATCTCTTTCAACAGCCAATAACTCTTCTACAATTTCACCTGAACTAAGATTTCTTTCAAACCCAATTCCAGTTGATGCGCAAAATTTACACCCCATTTTACAACCAATTTGAGTAGATACACATAAACTGTATCCATGATGATATTTCATTAAAACCGTTTCTATTGAGTTTCCATCTAATACATCAAATAAATATTTTATAGTTCCATCTTTTGATACTTGCTTTCTTAGTATTTTAAATATGCATAAAGAAAAATTGTTTTTTAATTTTTCTCTTAAATCTAAAGATAGATTTGTCATATCATCAAAAGATGTTACATTATCTATGTAAATCCATTTAAATATCTGCTCTGCCCTGTATGACTTTTCTCCTAATTTTATAAGTTCTTGCTTTAAATCTTCTATATTATAATCTTTTATATTTTTCAATTCAGTTTCACCTTTCTTCTAAATTTACAACATTTACAACCTACAAGTTCAAAATTAATAAAATTTGAATAAAAAGCGTTGGAGTGCTTTGAAGCTAGAAATTCTTATAATTTTTTATGGAAAGAGTTCACGGTAACCGTGGAAGGGTGCCATAAAAAATAATTAGAATTTCTGCGAAAAAGTAAAGGACAAAACTTTTTATGAAAATTTTATTAATTTTGAACTTGTAAACTGTAACCATTGATTAAATTATATTACAAATAGCTTTAAAAATCAACTTGACATATTAGTTAAAAAAATATATATTAGAAGAAATTAATTTTAAAGGAGGAAAAATTTTATGAAAAAAACATTAAAAAAATTTTTAATTATTTTAATTTCATCTTTAGTTATGCTAAATATTAGCTTTTCATGTTATGCTGTAAATGAAACTGTACAAGTAGACGAAAATATGGTTGATTCATATTTTGATGGTACAAACAATGAAATAGAGGGAATATCACTAGATGCAAATACAATTATTGATAATTCCAATACTACAATAGAGGATGAAATTCATGATGACAACTTTTACGACAATAAAAGTCAATTTACTTTATCATCAAACGATGTAAATATTTCTGAGGGCTTATTAGGAGATATATTTATTATATCATCTGGTACAGTCACAATTGATTCATATGTATCTGGAAATGTTTTTGTTTGTGCTAAAAATGTTGAAGTAACAAATAATGCAAATATAGGAGCAACTCTATTTTGCGCATCTGATACTTTAAGCATTGATGGTAATATTAACGGAAGTGTATATGCTGTCAGTCAAAGCTTAAATTTAAAAGAAAGTACATATATAATTTGTGATTTATTTGTAGCATCTGATACTACAACTTTTGCCGGATATATTGGAAGAAATGTACATATCTCTTGTTCTAATATAGAATTTTCAGAAAATACCAACATTAATGGTAACTTCAACTACTCATCTAATAATGAAATTAATATACCTGAAAAAGTTGTTAAAGGTAAAGTAAATTATACAAAATATGAAGATGAAGATAATACAATATCAATAAGTCAATACATATATAGCTTTATATCTTTTATTGTTGTAGCAATTATTTTATATGTAATATTTAGATTACTAAAAGCAAGATTTATAGATGAATCTAAAGAAAATTTTGTTAGTAATTTACCTAAATACATTTTATTTGGTATTTTAGGATTAATTGTCCCACCTATTGCTTTTGTAATTTTATTAATGCTTAATGTAACAATAAGTCTAGCATTTATGCTACTTGCCCTTTACCTTGTATTTATGATGATTTCATCTAGTGTTGCAATTATTGCACTTTCACAATTAGTAGTAGAGAAACTTAAAGACAAAATAAAATTAAATGATACAGCAAAATTAATTATAACAATTATTATTTTAAGTATTATTTATAAATTATTACAATTAGTTCCAATTTTTGGCTTTATTGTAACATTAATAATTGTTGTTATAGGACTTGGAATTTTTATAAAAAATATACTACCTGAAAAAAATAATTAATTTATAAAGAAAGGTACTTTTTAATGAAACATAAAAAGGACAATAATGCAAAGAAAAATAATAAAAATACACAAAAAAAATCAATAAAAATTTTTTTTATAAAATTATTTATTTCGATTTTCATAATAGGATTAATTGTTGGAACGTGCTTATTAAGCTTTAAACTTTATACATTTCAAGCTTTAGCTAAAGAAATGTTTAACAATAGCCCATCTACCGTATATGATGCAAATAAAAAGACAATTGCTCAAATTGGAGCTGAAAGAAATCGTGAAAATGTTGAAATTTCTGAGGTTCCAGAGCAATTAATAAATGCCTATGTTTCCATAGAAGATCAACGCTTCTATTCTCATCATGGAGTAGATATAAAAAGAACCCTTGGTGCCATTCTTTCTTACATAAGAAAGTTTGGTTCGGCTTCTTTTGGCGGAAGTACAATTACCCAACAATTAGTAAAAAATATAACTGGAGATGACTCAAATTCTGTTTCAAGAAAAGTTAAAGAGTGGTTTTATGCATGGACTTTAGAAGCTACCTTTTCTAAAGATGAAATTTTAGAAGCATATTTAAACATTATTTATACAGGGCCTAATATTTATGGCGTTAAAGAAGCGGCACGATATTATTTTAATAAAGATTTAAATGAATTAAGCTTAGCTGAATGCAGCTATATTGCAGGAATAAACAATAGTCCAAATTCATATAACCCATTTTCAGATAAAGACAGAACCGAGAAAATTACAACAAGATGTAAATCAGTTTTAAATAAAATGTTAGAACTAAAATATATTTCAGAAGATGAGTATGAATTAGCACTTCAAGAAGTATTTAATTTAAAATTTAGCAAAGGTGAAATTAACAATAATTCATCTGTATATTCTTATCACACAGATGCGCTTATAAATGAAGTAATCTCTGACCTATCTCAAAGAAAATATATATCAAAAGATTTTGCAGAAAACTTTTTGTATTTATCAGGATCAAATATATATAGTACAGAAAATATAGAAATTCAAGATAAGGTTGAAAAAGAAACCAAAGAAAGCAAATATATTATAAAATCATCAAATGGTACAGATACATCTCAAGCTGCTGTAGTAATAATAGACCAATCTTCAGGATATGTTGTAGCATGTTCTCGGTGGCTTGGGAGAAAAGAAAACATCAAGAGCTTTTAACAGAGCAACTCAAATGAAACGTCAAACAGGCTCAAGTATGAAGCCATTAGCAGTTTTAGCTCCTGCAATTTCTGAAAAGCTTATAACAAATGTAACAGTTTTTGCAGATACTCCAACTACTTTTACAGATTACAATGGAGAGCTCTACTCCCCTACAAATTATGATGGATATAAAGGTTCAATTACATTAAGACAAGCTGTTGAATCTTCTCAAAATATACCATTTGTACAAATTATGGAAAATTTAACACCTCAAACTTCTATAAAATATTTAAAGAAAATGGGAATAACTACTCTAAATGAAAAAGATGTAAATTTGTCACTATCTCTTGGAGGTCTTGATGAAGGAATTTCCCCACTAGAATTTGCCGGTGGATATGCTACAATTGCAAATGACGGAATATATATAGAACCTACTTTTTATACAAAAATAGATACTTTGTCTAATAAAACAATACTAAAATCTAGGCAACAGAAAAGACGAGTTATTTCTAAAGATGTAGCATGTATTTTAAAACAACTCTTAACAGAGCCTGTAATTGGTTCAAACGGTACTGCAACATATTGTAATATATCTGGAATGGATGTTGCTGCCAAAACTGGAACAACTAATGATAATTATGATAAATGGTTATGTGGTTTTACACCTTACTATACAGCCGTTTGTTGGTATGGTTTTGATATGAATGAAACAATAAATTACAATCATCAAAATCCGGCAGGACTTATGTGGTCATCTATTATGAAAAATATACATTCAAATTTACCAAAAGCTAAATTTGAAATGTCAAAAGGAGTTGTAACAGAAACTATTTGTAGAGATTCTGGAAAAGTTGCAAATTCAAGCTGTCCAAATACCTTTACAGAATATTTCTTAAAAGGAACTGTTCCAGAAAATTGTACTCAGCATTCTGGAAGTAATTTAAATAATAAATCTAACAATAAACAAACAAACTCAAATAAAAAGACTAACACTGAAACAACTAACACAAATACTCAAAATAATAGTACAGTAAATGAAAATGATGTATCCCCTACTACTAGTCAAAACAATATTACAAATTCTACAATCCAAAATACAACTACAAACACATCAAATACTGTAACAAATACAACCACAAACACTACAAATAATACAAATTCTTCAAACAATACAAATACTAGTCCTTCAAATACATCTGTTACAAATTCTACAACTCAAAATAATACATCTAATAATACATCAAATGAAAGTTCTAATTAATATATAAAGTCTTAACCCTTTAAGTTGAAAAATAATTTAAAGGGTTTTTTATATATGCATTTACATTTTATGTAAATTGTGTTATAATAGGTACATACTTTATGCTATATAGCGGAAGCACTAAAATGTACTCTTCTCGCTAAAGAAGTGTAGAGCAAATACTATGAAAGGTGGTTACAAAGCCATGAAAAAGTTAGCTTCAGGGAAAGTTCGGGACATTTATGATCTCGAAGACGGCAGACTTGTCATAGTAACAACAGACAGAATTTCTGCGTTTGATGTTATTATGAACGACACCATCTTAGGCAAAGGACAGGTGTTAAACAAGATGTCAAAGTTTTGGTTTGATTTCACAAAAGATGTGGTACCAAATCATATGATTTCAATTCAAAATCAAGACATGCCGGAAAAGTTTCACGATGATGAATACCAAGATCGCTGTATGCTAGTAAAGAAGCTCTTTATGTTACCTGTTGAATGCATCGTACGGGGTTATATTACAGGTTCTGGTTTTGAAAGCTACAAAAAAACTGGCTCTGTTTGTGGTATTAAATTACCTGAAGGGTTAGTAGAAGCTGATGAATTGCCTGAACCTATCTATACTCCTACAACTAAAGCTGCTATAGGTTTTCACGACAAACATATTACATTTGAAGACACAGTGTGTATGTTTGGTTCAAAGCTCGCACAAGAGCTAAAAGAAGCGAGTATCGAATTATACACTATGTGTTCTGCCTATGCTAAAGAACATGGTGTTATAATTGCTGATACAAAATTCGAATTTGGTTTAGATGAATGGGGTAATCTCGTAGTTGCCGACGAAATGCTTACACCAGACAGTAGCCGTTTTTGGGATGCTGCAAGTTACATCCCTGGTCATTCTCCCAAAAGCTTTGATAAGCAATATTTAAGAGATTGGCTTAAGGCGGTACATTTCGATAAGGTTTCTCCACCACCCCAACTTCCAACCAGTATCAAGCACATCACCGCAATTAAATATCAGACAATTTTTAAGATGTTGACTGGATTTGATTGTTAGTATTTGTATGAATTCCCCCTTGCCACATTTTTTTGTGGCAAGGGGGGATTGATTTTTTATCATATTTATTATTTATCAATCATAAAAATATAATTAGAGGTGTGCAAATGAAAAAGATTTATATGTTTGTTTTTAAATTAAAACGCAATGTCATTTCTCTTATATTTTTAATATTAATTATATGCTTAATACTTTTTTCATCAAGCAACATAAATGCTGCAAAATCTGGCTTAAAGTTGTGGGCAAATTCAGTTGTGCCTTCTCTTCTTCCCTTTTTTATTGCAACAGAATTACTTTCCAAAACAAATGTGCCTAAACTTTTTGGAAAAATGTTTAAAAAAATAATGAAACCTTTATTTAATGTTTCTGGAGAAGGAAGTTTTGCATTAATTATGGGACTAATTAGTCGGATATCCTGTTGGTGCAAAAATTGCTGTAAATTTAAGAAACAACCATATTTGTTCTAAAGCAGAATGTGAAAGATTAATTAGTTTTACAAATAACTCTGGACCTCTTTTTATTGTTGGAACTTGTGGAATTACTTTATTTGGCAATTCTGTAATTGGACTTTTACTTTTAATTACACATATTTTGGGATGTATAAGTGTTGGCATATTATTTAGATTTTGGAAGAAATCTTCTACTGAAGAAATTATATATCCTGCCTCAAAATCTGAAAACAAATTGCAAAATGTAACTATTTCAAGTTTAGGAGAACAATTAGGAGAAAGTATATCATCTTCTATTTCTACTATACTCATGATTGGTGGATTTATTGTACTTTTTTCTGTTATAATTTCTATATTAAATGCTTCTCACATAACAGATATAATTTCTTTAACTTTTGAACCAATTTGCAATTTTCTTAAAGTTCCAAAAGAAATTTCTAGCTCTTTGTTTACAGGTATTTTAGAAATTACAAATGGAATAAGTATGATTTCTAAAATTCCTTTAAAAAATATTTCTGTAAACATTATTATTACTGCTTTTCTTCTTGGCCTTGGTGGTATTTCTATTTTGTTCCAAGTTTTTAGTGTTGTTTCAAAATCAGATTTATCTATAAAGCCATACATTATAGGAAAATTATTACATGGTGTATTTTCTGCATTTTATACATTTTTACTAATTCAAGCTTTTCCTATATTTAATTTTAATTTATAAAATTTTTAAATAGAAAGGAAGATGTATATGGAAAAAGATTTTAATGAAAATATGAATAATTTTAATCCTTATATGAATATGCCTAACCGGCTTTGATATGAATGAAATATACAAAGACCCTATGTTTAATCCTATTAACCAATATGAACAGGCATATACTTATTATAAATATCTTTGTATGCAAATGGATTATAAGATAAAATGTAAAGAATATGAAAATATGTGTCAAAAAAATGGAACAGGAAACGTTAACTAGGCAGTTTTAAAAATTATTTGACAAATGAAAATAAATGTGCTATTATATATTTACAATGAACAATGTATCTTCGATCAGGTTGTGTATATTGTTTGCTTGTATGTGTACTGCAATACACATACTTTTTTTTACTCCAATTTATTTAATAATAAAAGCAGAAGTAAACTGCAATTTACTTCTACTCCGACTATGTAATGACACATATTTAGTCTTTATCTTTTTTTGTTCTTCTAATTTAGATTGAAGTTTGATGTTTTTATCCTTTTCTGCTAATAACATTTCAACCAACTTTAGAATAAGATCAGGTTGTGTAATTTCGTTTGCCCCCTTTCCGTCTTTCAGTAAAGACTACCTTTTGACATTGAAAGGTTGTTACTATGATACAACATTTTTCTTTGTAGTTCAAGCGAACAGAACAAATTTTTTGTAAATTTTATAAATTAAAAAAGATTTTCTAAAACTAAACATAGTAACTAGAAAATCTTTTTTATTTTATGCACTTTTTAATTCTAAACGAAGTTTATCTGCAATCATTGCGATAAATTCTGAATTTGTAGGCTTTCCTTTTGCGGCAGATACTGTGTAGCCAAATATATTTTCCATTAAATCTACTTCTCCTCTGCCCCATGCAACTTCTATTGCATGACGAATTGCACGCTCAACTCTTGATGGTGTTGTTCCAAATTTTTGAGCTATTTGTGGGTATAAACTTTTAGTAATTTGGTTTATTACTTCAATATCATTTACAACCATCATTATTGCTTCTCTTAAATATTGATAACCTTTTATATGAGCTGGTACTCCAACTCCATGAATTATATTTGTTACAAGTGCTTCTAAGTTATCTTCTCCTTTAGTTGATGTGACATTTATGTAAGGTGTTTTCTTGGGCTCCTTATAAACTACATTATTTGACCCATTTGGTTTGAAGTTTTTAATTTCTCTGATTCTTTGGATTAGCAGTTCAATATCAAATGGCTTTACCATATAATATTCTGCTCCTAATGCAATTGATTTCTGAGTAATTTTGTCTTGACCAACGGCTGATAACATAATGCAAATTGGCTTTTTATTAAAACTATTATTACTATTTATTTTTTCTAATACTCCTAGTCCGTCTAAATGTGGCATAATAACATCTAAAATTGCTATATCTGGTACTTTTTCATTAATTATGTCCATTGCTTCTAATCCATCTTTTGCAATTCCAATAATTTCCATATCTTCTTGATTTCCAAGATATGTCGCAAGTGTTCTGCTAAATTCTTGATTGTCATCTGCAATTAATACTGTTATTTTTTCTTTCACAGCTTTATCCTCCTAAATATAAATTTAATTGTAAAATTTTTACAATTTGAATTATATAACAGAGTCAAAAAAATTGCAATAGTTTTTGGTAAATTTTTCCAATATTTTTTATATAAAATTATAAGTCGCCTATTTTCTTTATATATTTTATATTTAATTCTTTATAATTTATTATATTTAGATTTTTATTTTTTATATCTTCTAAAAACTTTTCTTTTGTAATATTATCTATCTCTATATGACAATTTATATTTTCCTCATATTTTTTGCTTGTTATATTTATATTATTTTTTTGACAGTAATATTCAAAATTTTGAAAATTTGGATAATCTAACACTATCTCAAATTCTGTTCCTATATCTATTGCAATTATACTTGCTTTTTCTATTGCACCACTTGTTGCTCCTGAGTAACTTCTAACTAATCCACCTGTTCCTAATAATATACCACCAAAATATCTTGTTACAATAACTAATACGTTACATAAATTATTTTTTTGTAACAGATTTAACATTGGATTTCCTGCTGTATCTGATGGCTCTCCATCATCACTTGATTTTTCATATATTTCATTATTTTCTAAAACTCTGTATGCATAACAGTTGTGTCTAGCGTCAAAAAATTTCTTTTTAAATTCTTTTATTTTGTTTTCTGCATAAAGTTTATTTTCTATATATATTAAATTTGCAATAAATTTTGACTTTTTTTCTGTTAATTCATACATCGTATTTTTTTCAATCGTGTTATACATAATTTTCTCCTTTTTAATTAAAGAGTAAAGCAAATCATTGCTATTACTCTTTTACTATTTCTAATATTTCTTTTTTTAATTCTTCCACAATTTTCTCTTGTGGAATTTTTCTTACAATTTGTCCTTTTTTAAACAACACCGCTTCTTCTTTGCCACCTGCAATTCCAATGTCAGCTTCTCTTGCTTCTCCGGGACCATTTACAGCACATCCCATAATAGCAACTGTAATATTTGACTTAATTGTTTGTAAAAAGCTTTCTATTTCTTTTGTTATTGGAATCATATCATACATTGTTCTTCCACACGTAGGACAAGAAATTAAAGTTGGACTATTTTCATATAAACCACAATTTTTCAAAATTTCTTTTGCAACTTTTATTTCTTCTATTGGATCATCTGAAAGGGATACTCTTAAAGTATTTCCTATTCCTTGTCTTAATAATGTACCCAATCCTATGCTTGATTTTATAGTTCCAGAAAAAGCTGTTCCAGCTTCAGTAATTCCAAGATGAAGCGGATAATCAAAAGTATTTGCAGCTTTTTCATAAGCTTCAATACACAAATCTAAATTAGATGCTTTTAAAGATATACATGTATCATAAAAGTCAAGTTCTTCTAAAATTTTAATATGTTTTTTAGCACTTTCTATCATAGCATCTGAACAAGGTCCACAATATTTTTCTAGTAAATCTTTTTCTAAAGAACCACCATTTACTCCAATTCTTATTGGAATACCTTTTTCTTTACAAGCTTTAACAACAGCTTCTGTCCTTTCTTTAGAACCAATATTTCCTGGATTAATTCTTATTTTATCTACTCCAGCATTTATTGCTGTAAGTGCTATTTTATAATCAAAATGAATATCTGCAACTATTGGAATATGTATTTTTTCTTTTATTAACTTTATTGATTTAGCATCTTCTTCATCTAGGCAAGCCACTCTAATTATTTCACAGCCTGCCTTTTCCAACTCTAAAATTTGTTTAACAGTTGCCTCTACATCCTTTGTCTTAGTATTGCACATTGACTGAATTACAACTTTATTTTCTCCACCAATTGATATATTTCCTACTTTAATTTTTCTAGTATCTTTTCTATGTATCATGTCTTGTTCCCCCACATAACAACTTATTTTAGTAAATTAACTACTATTATTAATTAAATTATTTTTATTTGGTTTTACCATAATTCTTTTTCTACTTCTTTTAATTCCATTACACCTTTAGATTGTTCTTGAATAATTGTATTTGCAACTTGAACAAGCCTTGGGTCAATTCTATACATCAAAAGATTTCTGCACATTTGAATCGCACCTTCATGATGTGGTATCATTTCACTTACAAAGTCTAAATTAATATCCATCATTCTTCTACTATTTTGCATTCTTGCTAACATATTGTTTGTTATTTCAAAATATCTTTGAAGATAAATATTAACATCATATTTAGAATTATCATATCCCTTTGTAGTTCTTGCTATTTCTTCCATTTGCTTAATTCCTCTTTGTTGCATTTTAATAATTCCATTTGCAATATTTTGTAAAGGCTCAAAATTGGTGTATTTTAATAAATTTTGTGACATATATATTGCTGCTTGATGATGTGGTACCATACACACAATAAAATCTAAAGTTATATTATTTGTTAAGCTCGGATTAAGCATTTTTGTTGCCATCTCATTTAGTATTTCGTCAAATCTAGCTAAATAATTTTTTACTTGTAAATAATCTTGATAATCCATATTAAACACATCCCTTCTACATAATCATATAGAAAAATGTGAAAATATGTTACTATTTTTCTAATAAATATCCTTCAATATGATAATAAGAAACTTTTTGAGTTACTTTATCATAATCTATTGAAACAGTTCTAAATATAATTTTATTGTTTTCGTCAACTATCATTTCTTTTGGTTGTTGATTATTTTCATATTTATTTGACTCATTTATATATTCGTATATTACAGGTAATATATTTACATTTATTGTTTTCTTTGTTGTTTGAAAAGTAAATTCTGTATTACTAAATGTTTCATCTATTGTTTTATTGTCTGTGTAGTAATTGTAAGTACTGATGTTATAAAGTTTTTTGTATCCTTCAATATTTACATATTCAATATCAGAATATACAGAAATATTTTTTTCATTGTTGTAGTCTTTATTTTTCCCACTCCAAAAGTCTTCAATTTTTTCTATATCTTCTTCTTTTAAATTTTTGATATATTTTTCTCCTTCATATGAATTTTTTAAATATACATATGCTCCATATATCTTTCTTTTTTCTTCTTCAGAATATGTTGATTTTTGATTATATATTTTCAAATTATTATATTGACTTATATTTGAAATATTAAACATATTAATATATGGCACTAACCCAGAAATTATAGCAAGTACAATAAATACAATTAATGAATTTGCTATTTTTTCTTTCTTTTTAATATAAATTCCAATATAAATTATTTCAAACAATATTAACATTAAACATAAATATCTTGCCTCTGTTATTCCATTATCATAAATTCTTACTCCTATTGAATACATTTGTAAAAATATAAATGGAATAAATAATAATGGTAATTTACGATTTATTTTATCAAATAAGCCATCTTCATTCCAATTTGAAGCCATAGTCCAAATTGGAAGTCCTATTATAAATAATGCAGAAAGTATTCTAAATATTTGGTTTGATGGCATATTTCTTAAAATAAGTATTTTTATAATATACATATATATTATTGCAAATGCTGTTATTACTAATGTTCCTAAAACATATCTTATTACAATTTTTGCAAATTTACCTATTTCTTCTTCTTGATTATAAAAAGCATAAATGCATGTTGGTACATAGTAAATTCCAAGTAATAATATTTCAATTCTTGCAATTAATGTATAATGGTGCCCATTTAATATTAAATATATAAAAATTGAAGCAACTATTGCAATGCCAATAGCTAAAATTCCATATACTATTGAGGTTTTAAATAAACCAATTACTGTTTTAGTTAAATATTCTTCAAATGATTTTTCAGATTTTTTGTAGTTAAAATATATTCCTAAAACTATAAATGTAATAACATAACATACTACAATTCTAGCAAGTCTAAATAAAAATATTTCATTTGAAATGCCTAGTACATTTCCTTCAATGTTTGCAAAAAATGTTAAAATTAGTGCAATAAAAGCTGAAGCTACATAATAAATAAGTCCTTTCTTTGATTTATTATCTACTAAAGTTTCTATTAAAAATGTACTACTTGCAAATATTGTTACAAATATAGCAAGATTTTCAATGAATTCATCAGCTATAAAACTATTATCTAAAGCAATTGCAAACATTACTGTTAGAACAAATATAGCAATGATTGTAAGTGGAAATTTTTCTATTGATTTTTTAAGTACTAAAAATAAGTTATAAATTTTTTCTTTTAACTTTTTCATATACTTTCTCCTATTTTTTATAATATTTTTTGTCAAAATCATCAATAAATTATTTTTTATCTACAACTAAATTGTATATTTTTCCAGGTACATATATTTCTTTTTTAATATTATTTGTTTCAATTAATTCTTTAACTTTATCGTTCTCTTTTATTGCTTTTAGAATTTCGTCAGGAGTAGAATCTGCATCTACTGTTACACATAATTTTAATTTACCATTAACTTGAATAGGAATCTCTTTAGTTCCACCATTCATTTCATCTTCATTTATTTCTGGCCATGTTTCTTTATGAACAGATTCTTTATTTCCAAGCTTTTCCCATTGTTCTTCTGAAAAATGTGGTGCAAGAGGTGCTAAAAGTTTAATATATGTTGTAACAGTATCTAATAATACTTTTTCATTAATATTATCATTGTCTCTCATATAATCTGTTAACTTGTTTAAAAGCTCCATACTTCTTGCTATTGCTGTATTAAATCCAAAATCATTTATATCTTGACCCATAGCTTTAATTGTTTGATTTTTAACTCTAAGTAATTCTTTTTCTTTACTTCCTACTGAATTGTTTGAATTTTTATCTTTATATGGTATTACTGTTTCAATTAATCTTTCAATTCTTGAAAAATATCTTACAATTGAATCAATTCCATTTTCATCCCATGGACCACCTTGTCTGTAATCAAAACCAAACATTAAATACATTCTAAATACATCTGAACCATATTTTTCAATATATTCTTCAGGAGATACGGTATTTCCTTTGCTCTTGCTCATTTTGTTTCCATCTGGTCCTAGTATCATTCCTTGGTGTACTAATTTTTTAAATGGTTCATCAAAATCTAAGTAACCTAAGTCTCTTAATACTTTTGCCATAAATCTTACATAAATTAAATGCATTGCAGCATGTTCTTTTCCACCAATGTAAGTATCGATTGGAGCCATTTTGTTTATTGTATCTTTGTTAAATGCTTGCTTATCATTTCTTGCATCAGGATATCTTAATTCATACCATGATGAACATACAAATGTGTCTAATGTATCTGCTTCTCTTGTTGCATGACCACCACATGTTGGACAAGTACAATTAATAAATTCTCTAGATTTTTTAAGTGGAGATTCTCCATCTGGTTTGAATTCTACATCATAAGGAAGTAGTACTGGTAAATCCTTTTCAGGTACAGGAACTATTCCACATTTATCACAATATATAATTGGTATTGGTGCTCCCCAATATCTTTGTCTTGAAACTAACCAATCTTTTAATCTGTAATTTATGCTTTTCTTTCCTTCTCCCATTTTGCTTAAATCTTCTGTTATTTTTATTTTAGCTTCTTCAGAAGTTAAACCATTGTATTTTCCACTATCTACTAAAACACCTTTTTCTATAAATGGTAATTCTGTTTCTTCTCCATCTTTAGAATTTATTACTCTTTTTATTGGTAAATTGTATTTTTGAGCAAATGCATAGTCTCTTGTATCATGAGCAGGTACTGCCATAACAGCTCCTGTACCATAATCTTCTAATACATAATCTGCTATCCATACAGGAATTTTGTCTCCATTTACAGGGTTTATTACATAAGCTCCTGTTGCAACTCCTGTTTTTGGTCTTTCTGTTGATAATCTATCTATTTCGTTTAACTTAGCTGTTTCTTTTATGTAATCTTCTACAGCTTGTTTTTGCTCATTTGTTGTTATTTTTTGTACTAATTCACTTTCTGGTGCAATTACAACATATGTTACACCATTTATTGTATCTACTCTTGTAGTAAATACATCAAACTCGAAGTCTCCATTTTCGCCTTTAAATGTAACTTCTGTTCCTTCTGATTTTCCTATCCAATTTACTTGAACTTTTTTAGTTGATTCTGGCCAATCTAAATCTTTAAGTCCTTCTAATAATTCTTCAGCATAGTCTGTGATTTTAAAGAACCATTGTGCAAGTTTTTTTCTTTCTACAACAGTTCCACATCTTTCACATTTTCCATTTATAACTTGTTCATTTGCTAAAACTGTTTTACAACTATCACACCAATTTACAGGTGCTTCTTTTTTATATGCTAAACCTGCTTTATATAATTGTAAAAATAGCCATTGAGTCCATTTATAGTAATCTGGCATACATGTTTGAACTGAATAATCCCAATCGTAGCTTCCACCCATTTCGTCTAATTGCATTTTCATTGTTTCTATATTTTTTAAAGTAGAATCCTCTGGGTGAATTCCTGTTTTTATTGCATAATTTTCTGCAGGAAGACCGAATGCATCAAATCCCATTGGATGAAACACATTGTATCCTTGCATTTTTTTAAATCTAGCATATGAATCTGATGGTCCATAATTAAACCAGTGGCCTAAGTGTAATTTAGCTCCTGATGGATATGAAAACATTTCTAGTGTATAAAATTTCTTTCCTTTTCCATTTGGATTATATTTGTAAAGACCTTCTTCTTTCCATTTCTTTTGCCACTTCTTATCTATACTTTTTGAATATTCCATAACTATTCCCTCCTAAAAAAATTTTGTTTTCTCTTTATTTTTCGTATATTTTATCACAATTATATAAAAAAGTCTACGAATTAGTTATATTTTTTATATTTTTAACTTCATGTTAATTAAAAATTACTAACTAAATACTTTTATTTATTGACAAATTCACAAAATTATGTTAACATAATTTTGATTAATTGCAAACTGTCACATTTTTCCATATAAAAGGAGGTCAACCATGAACAAAATGTCTTTTAAAGATAGTATTATAAGTATAAAAATATTTTAAAAGAAATTTCTGCATATTCATCAAGACGTGGTTTCAACAAAATTAGATTCGAAGTGTGCGGAGAAGGAAATCCAGATTTATACAAACATAGGATTGAAATGTTAGAGTATGCAAATCAAGAATGTAACATGGGACTTGTTTATGTAAGCACAGGAAGCAAAATTACTGATGAATTGTTGGAATGTCTGATAAACAATGTTTCTTTCATTAGAATTAGTTTTCCAGGTCTTGGAGCAAATGCTTAAGAGAAGTTGCTTATTCATATGGAATTAAAGATTTTCAACTTCCAAGCAATTTGAATACAATTTATAAAAATAGAACATTAGTCGAAAAAGACAAGCCTACTTGGTGTTGGAGTTCACTCATTTCTCCGCCTTTATATGGAACAAATCTAATGTGCTGTGTACTTTGGGATAAGATTACAAATCTCAATTACCATTATGGTATTATGGAAGGAGAAGAAAATGAACTTGAAAATCTTATGCATGGAGAAAACTCTAAATTCATTATGAAAAACTGTCCCAATAACTGCACTGAATGTCCTTCACTAAGAGACAATGGGTTTATGGAAAGTTTGTGGCGCATATTGAAATTTCAAGAAAATCTTGATAATGTAAAGTTTATTACTCATTATTAATTATTTCAATATGTACAAAATAGAGTATGTCCTTTCTGGACATACTCTTATTTATAATAGATTTATTTAAAATTCTCTTTTATTTTTTGAATACTTTCTAACATTTCTTTTTTATATTCATCATTTATATTAAGCTCATTTTTCGCATAAATTCCCATTTGACCAAAATTTGCATGAAACTTATAAGTCCACTCATGTCTTGGAATAAAACTTATATGCAAGTTTCCAGAACTTGACTCATCTTGATATATCATAACTTTCTCAAAACCGGATTTATGCATTGATTCTAATAATCTATTTGACAAATCTGTTAATCTATTTCTTTCTTCTTTTGTCAAATCTGTTAATGTAAAAGCCTCTTTTGATATTCCCAATACCATATATCCCTTTATAGGTATTTCTGGATCTGCAGATATATTAAATAAGTCATCTTCATAAATGTACTCTCCTGGAAAATTTGTTATTTCATGTTTTGCAATAGCTGAACTTAATTTTCCTTCAAATTCCATAGTTTGACCTAACCAATTAATTATTTTTTTCATATGTTTATTCCTCCATTTTCTTTTTGTTGTATAAAATCCTTTAAGCAATTTAATTCAAATTCAAACTCGTATCTAGTAAATGTAGTATCTTTTTTTTCATTTTCCCCTATAGAATGTATAATTGGCTTATCACAATTACGTAATACTGCTCTATAAATAGGATTTTGTACTGCTGAAATATATAATTCATCAACTAATAAATCATATTCTAGGCTATCTCTTTTTATTGCTTTTCCTTGCCAGTATATTATTCCTGTTTTTTTCCAATTATAATTGCTAGCCGCTTTTATATGTACTGCTTGTGTACCATAATACGTAAATATATAATTTTGTATTTTCTTATCTTTAAACTTTATTCCCTGAAAGAAATTTTCAATACTAGCTAACTTTTTTCCTTTAAATTTAAAATTATACGGATATAAATTAGAAAGCATTTGTGGAAAATCTCCTCTATTTCTATATCCAACATCAATCCATTTTTCAGTTTCACTAATTTTATTTCCGCTCTATATCTTTTAATAAAATATCGTCACAATATACACATTCATCTTTTACAATTAATTCTTTTTGTATAAATTTATAAGCTTTCTTATATTCTAAAAATTCTTTTAACTCATTTTTTACCTTACTCATCTCTACTCCTATCTTGAGATTTAGCATCTCTAGTAATTTCTTCTATTTGTTCTTTTAATTTTCTACATAAAAAAGCAGAACTTTTTTTAATATTTCCTCTATCCATATCATATAAGTCAACATCTGCACATTGAGAATATTTCTCTGCCAATTTCATCAAAACAAATATATCTGGAACATCACCTTGTCTAAATCCCTCTTGTCTCATAACTTTTAAATAGGCCTCTCCACCTTCTTCTTTCAATGCTTTAATAGAATCTCTCATTATCCAATAACCTGGGTCATCTAATATTGTTAAAAAGTCAACTTCTTTAATATCAAAGGTAGGATGGTTCAGTTCTCCATGTTTAACTTGATTATAAAAATTCCAATTATATTTAATTGCTCCAAATTTGCAGTTTTTCCCTCTTTCCTTTAATTTTCTTCTTATAGTGTTCATTGTATTACATGAACCTACATTATCATCAATTAATAAAAGTTCATTTGATGTTGTATTCCATATATCATTACTAAATAATTCATCAAATTCTTTTTGTTCGGAAATACTTCTCAATTTTTCATCTTTTGAATATAGACTAAACAATATATTTGTATAATTAAAACCATACATACTTTTTAACATTGGCCCTACAAAAATAGAACCTAATCCTGGAGTTATTATGTGTTTAGAATTTTTAAACTTTAAATTTGAACAGAACAAATATAAAATTTGTTTATTATCCATTTCAATATGTCTCTCTAAAACTTTATCTTTTCCCTCAGGCAAATCATATACAGGCTTTAATAATGGTTTATTTTGAAAAAATCTTACTATATTTTCACAATCCTCTTCAAAACATTTTCTTGCTTCTAAAGCATTATTTTTCTGATTTTCTATCTTTTTCTTTAACTCTTCAAAATAAACTTTTGCTGAACTATTAGATAGATATTCTAATATTACAAAATTTCTTTTAGAACAGTCTTCTGTCAAAATATCTCTCAATTTTTGCCTTTGACTAACGAGCTCTGAATAAGTTTTTGCTTCATAATACGATGCATTTCTTGACAAATAACTTCCATTTTTTAATGGTTCTACTAAATCTTCTATTCCAGAAATATTATCCAATTCAATCAAACCATTGGAATCAAATTCATATAAATTTGCTCTTTCATTTTTAATTAAAATAGGCCCTGTTTTATAAGAAATGTTTCTTCCCTCATCTTCATAAAATACAACATATTTAAGATTTCTTTCATAATTTTTAACTACCAAATTACCATTTTCTATTTTATATGAAATATACTTTTTTCCAAATCTAGTCAATATTACATCTTCTCGAATACAAATATTATTATTCTTTATATCTTCTAGAGTTTTTCCACTATTTAATAAAGCTGTTTCAAATTTATTAAATAATCTTAAAAATTCATTGTTATGTACTATATTTCTATCTGCACCATTAGTCTTCAAATATTTTAATAATTGCACTGGATATTCTGGCTTAATAAAAATATTATTTTTTTCTAAAATTTCTTTCCATTCCTTATCATCACAAATTAATGTATCTTGATTTAATGAAAATATATAGTTCTTTCCATTGAATTTTATAACTATTCCCCTTTTTCTAGATTCTGTACTCGCAAGAATATTTGCTAATTTTGCACTTTGTAAGTCATCTTCATCAACAAAAAAACTATAAGCATGTATTCGGCTTTGTTCTTCTTCTGAAAATAGTATTTTTAATACTATATTGGAAAACATTACTAAATCCACAAAACCATTTAGATATCTTCTATTATTCAAATATTTACTTATATAAATTAATTTTAAATCTATTTTTTCATCATTTGAAAGTTGCCTACCATTATACTCACTTCCTAATAAATCTATTGCGATATGTTTATTTTCTTGTAAAAATTTCTCAATATGTTCAAAATTTTCTCTCAATTTTTTCAAAGACTCATTTAAATAAGCGGTACCATTTTTATATCCAATTTTATTATCTATTTGTTCTAATTCATCATCTGTGAGAAAACTAATATTATCTAAAATTTTTTTGTATGAACTTTCATAATATACTTTTGATGCAAAATTATTTGTTTTTAAACCTACTTGCATTTCAATTAAATCTGATAGTGGATCAATAATATACCTATTTCCTATTTTGGTTTTTATCATTAAATCAACATGTCTAAATCTATCATTAAAAACAGATATTACTTCAGAATCTATTCCATATAGACCTTTAAGCAATTCCTTAATTACCTCACAATAACTTTTGCAAACAATTGAAAAATCTTTTACATCATTTAAATCTATTTTTTTATTATATATGGTATCTCTGGCAGTAATATTTTCTTTATTTAGAAAGAAAGTATAATCACGATAAAAAATTTTTGAAGTTTCTTTCATAACATATCTAATTAAAGCTAGCTCATGCATATCACCATTAAACTCTTTTATTTTATCTATATGTATATTTTCTTTAAAATAATCATACAAATTCATAATAAAAATCCTTTTTTATATTTTATGGGGAGAATAAATACCATCCTCCCCATTTTTAGCTAATTAGTCCTCAAAAAAACTTTTATTTGTTCTGCGAACAAAAGAATCTCTTTCTTCTGCTCATCACTCATGTTTTTCTTTGCATACATTGTAATCTGTTTAAGGTTTTTTCCACGACCAAACTGAAACATCCAGTCATCTGAAAGAATAACCCATCTTCTGTAATGCTCAGAGAAACCATCTTCAAATAAAAGAATATTTTTTGCTCCATAATGCTCTAGAGCAAGCTTTACTTTGTTAGTAATATCTTCTATTTGAATTCTTTCTTCTCTTGTGAGTTGAGTTGTTGTAGACACATGTTTTTTGATTCCTATAACAATAAATCCACGAATTGGAACTTCCGGATCTATTGTTACATTAATAAAGTCATCTTCATACAAATATCCACCCGGCAAATTTGTAATTGTATGATTTCCGATTGCACAACTCTTACAGCCCTCAAAAACCATTTCTTCATTCATGAAATTTGTAACAGCGACCTCCTCGCCATTCATATTCAAATAACATTTTTTGCCTTCTTTTTCAACTACTCCCAATTTACTCTGAAAATCTCCTACAGCATCATATCTAATTTCACAGATTTCAGCTCCATCTTCATTAATGTATCCCCACTTATCATTTACTCTGACTGCAGCAATTCCTTCCGAAAAGCTCCGTACTTCATCATAAATAAATTCACAAATTGGTTCATCATTTACATTTACAAATCCCCATTTACCAAGTTTTTCTTTCATAGTGTACGACATAAAATTGACCTCCTTAGGTAATATATTTAAATTAAAGACAGAAGCTAATTAGCTAGATATAGTAAAAACTACCAGCTTATTATATCACTTCTATAATCTTATGTCAACTTTTCGATTTTTAATCTTTTAAGCATCATTCCTATACTTTGCAAAATTTCTTGTGGTTCCATATGATGTTTAACATTTTTCATTTCTATAAGCTCGATTTCTTGTTTATTTTGCATAAATCTATAAGTATCTTCAATTGGCGCAGTATCATCTTGTTCACCTTGAAGTATTAAAATTTTTCTTTTTTCCTTGTAATCATTATATAAATTATGCTTCACTAAATCTTCATAAAAGGAATATGGAATTTCTATTTTTCCGCCATATCCAGCTTTAGCCTTTCCACATTTTTTGTATTGTTCAAAAGAATCCTTTAACAATGATTTAACCAAAATGTCTGCCATATTAATGGCAGGTGATCTTAGTACTATATTATCATAATATGAAATATCACCTATAAGTTTATTTAACAAAATATATGCTCCAAAGCTAATAGCATAGAAAGATATCTTAATATCACTTCCAAATTTCTTTTTCACATATTCAATAACAGAATTAATATATGAAACACATATATCTACTTTTAACTTGTCTGTTCCTTGCACACTATCCATATGCCCTGGAAAATCAAATGAAATAGAGAAAATTCCAAATTTTAAAAGCATATTTGCTACTAATTTTACAGAATTGCTTTCTTTTCCACTACAAAAACCATGACAAAATATAAAAAATTTATCACTTTTTTTACTTGAATCTTCATAAAATATTTTTGCTTTTATATTATAATTTTCTTTTTTATTATATATATTTATATTCTTTTCCATTTGAACCTTCTTATCTTTAATCCTTTTACTCATGTTTCTACTGCTATTTATATTTTTAAAATCTTCTTTATAACTTATCTACTATATCGCATGCCAAACCAATATAATTTTCAGGTGTTAAATTCAATAGCATTTTTTTATCATCTTCATTTATTTTTAAAGTTTTTATAAAATCTCTCATTTCTTCAATTGTTACATTTTTTCCTCTTGTTAATGTTTTTAAAGTCTCATATGCATTTTCATATTTATTTTTTCTAAGTATTGTTTGTACAGCTTCTGCTAAAACTTCTGGTGTATTTTTTAGCTCATTTAACAATTTTTCTTCATTTACATCTACTTTGTTAATTCCTTTTACAGCTTGTCTTATTGCAATAACTGCATATGCAAAAGCTGTTCCTATGTTTCTTAAAAGTGAAGAATCGCTTAAATCTCTTTGCATTCTTGATACTTGCAAATTATTTGTAAAAACATCTATTACACCATTTGACATTTTACAATTTGCCATAGAATTTTCTACATTTATTGGGTTTATTTTATGTGGCATAACTGAAGAACCTATTTCTCCAACTACATTATTTTGTTTAAAATAATCTCTACTTATATATATCCACATATCACTATCTAAATCTAGCATAATGTTGTTAAAAAGCTTCATCTCTGAAAATATTATACATATGTTGTCATGTGGCTCTATTTGTGTTGTAAACATATTGTATTCTAGCCCAAAACCTTCGACAAATTCTTTTGCAATTTGTATCCAATCTATATCTGGATATGCAATAATATGTGCATTAAAGTTTCCAACTGTTCCATTAAATTTTCCTGTTAGTTTTTCTTGCTTTATTTTGTTTAATATTTTACCGAAGTCTATATTGAAATATTGCAAATTCTTTTCCAACTGTTGTTGGTGTTGCGTTTTGCCCATGTGTATGCGAAAGCATTGGAATTGTTGCATATTTTTTAGCTTTTTCTTTTAAGGCATCAAGTAATTTATTAGCATTTGGAATATATACATCTTCTATTAATCCTTTTATCATTATTCCATACGCAATATTATTTATATCTTCTGATGTACATGCAAAATGTATTAAATAATTAAATTTTTCAATACCATTTTCTTTAAATTTTTCGTTTAAATAATATTCAACTGCTTTTACATCATGTTTGGTTGTTTTTTCTATTACTTTTATTTTCTTTGCTTCTTCTATGTCAAATTCTTCTAATATTTTGTCTAATATTTTTAATTCTTTTTCAGTTATTTCAATTCCAATTTCTTTTATTGTAAATAATTTTTTTAGCCATTTAATTTCAACAATAATTCTATTTTTTATTAAATAATATTCACTAAAGTAATTTCTTATTTCTTCAGTTAGTCCAACATATCTACCATCTATTGGTGAAATATTTAACATATAATTTTCCATATCTTTCTTCATTCCCTATTTTAATATTTTTTTGTTCAACAAGTATTTGCTTTAAATAATTCTAACAAATAATCATTGCATCTCTTCCAGCACCTGTTCCTATAAATTTAATTGGAACATTTACAATTTCTTCAATTCTATTTAAGTATTTTTTTGCATTTTCTGGTAAATCTTCTCTATTTTTTATATTACTTATATCTCCAAAATTTCCTTCAAATTCTTCATATACTGGCTCACAGTCTGCCAAATACTCTGCATCTGTAGAAAAATTCATGCTAACTTTTCCGTCTTTTTTATAACCTACACATAATTTTATTTTATCTAATTTTCCTATTGTATCTACATGGTTAATAGCAAGTCCTGTTAATCCATTTACCATGCTTGCATATTTTAGAGCAACTAAATCTAGCCATCCACATCTACGAGGTCTTTTTGTAGTTGTACCATACTCATGACCAAGTTCTCTTATTGTGTCACCAATTTCATTTTTTTGTTCTGTTAAATATGGTCCTTCTCCTACTCTTGAAGAATATGCTTTTAATACTCCATAAACTTCTCCAATATATTTTGCGCCAATTCCTGTTCCTGTGCAAACTCCACCTACTGTTGGATTTGAAGATGTAACATATGGGTAACTTCCAAAATCTATATCTAAAAGAGTTGCTTGTGCACCTTCACATAAGATTTTTTTGTTTTCTTGAATAGCATTATGTAATAATGTTACTGTATCTGCTACATATGGTTTTAAAATTTCAGCATATTCGTTGTACTTAATTATTATGTCAGAAGCATTTACTTGATTATGTCCATAAATTTCAAATATTTTATTTTTGTTTTCTATATTTTTCCTTAATTGTTTTTCAAATTTTTTATTTACTAAATCTCCTATTCTTATTCCACATCTTTCAAACTTGTCACAATATACAGGGCCAATTCCACGAGCTGTTGTTCCAATTTTATCTTCTTTTCTAAGTTCTTCTTGTAGTTTATCCATTTCTATATGGTATGGAAATATAACATGTGCTCTATCACTTATTCTCAAATTTTCTGTACTATATCCATTTGCTTTTAAGTTTTCTATTTCTTCAATTAATACTCTTGGATCTATTACTACTCCATTTCCAATTACTGCTAATGTATTTTTATTTAAAATTCCAGATGGAATTAAATGAAATGCAAATTTTTTTCCATCTATTTCTATAGAATGTCCAGCATTATTTCCGCCTGTGCACCTTACTGATATATCTGCATTTTGAGATAAATAGTCTATTATTTTTCCTTTTCCTTCGTCTCCGTAAAAACTTCCTAATACAACATCAACTTTATTCATAGAAGAACCTCCATCTAATTTTTTTTATTAAATATTTTGTTAAATATTCCTGCCTTTTTTCCATCAATATATTGTTCCTTTTTATTTTCTTTTGCATTAAAATATATTCCCTTTCCAATCATTTGGTCATCTTTCCATTCTCCCTCATAATATGAGCCGTCTTTGTAAGTTTGCTTTCCATGTCCATCTCTTGCATCATTTTTCCAGTCACCTTCATAATATGAACCATCTTTATATGTTTGCTTTCCTTTTCCCTCAGATTTTCCGTTTATAAAATCTCCTTCGTAATATGTTCCATCTGAAAATGTATATTTTCCTTTTCCTGTTCTTTTATCTTCTTTCCAATCTCCTTCGTATTTTGCTCCAGTTTTATAGAACATTGTACCATGTCCATCTCTTGAGTTATCTTTCCAGTCACCTTCATAATACGAACCATCTTTATATGTTTGCTTTCCTTTTCCTTCAATTTCTCCATTTACAAAATCTCCTTCATAATATGCACCATCTGAAAATGTATATCTTCCTTTTCCTTCTTTTAGGTTATTTTTCCATTCTCCCTCATAATGTGAGCCGTCTTTGTAATTTTGCTTTCCCTTTCCCTCATATTTTCCGTTTATCCAATCTCCTTCATAATATGTTCCGTCTGAAAATGTGCATTTTCCTTTTCCGTTTCTTTTGTCATCCTTCCATTCTCCCTCATAGCAAGCACCACTTTCATAAGTCTTTTTTCCTTTTCCCTCATATTTTCCATTTACCCAATCTCCTTCATAATATGTTCCATCTGAAAATGTATATTTTCCTTTTCCGTTTCTTTGGTCTCCTTTCCATTCTCCATCGTAGTAAGCACCATCTTCATAGGTCATTTTTCCTTTTCCTTCATATTTTCCATTTACCCAATCTCCTTCATAATATGTTCC
>CANRQH010000003.1 GCA_947632745.1 uncultured Clostridia bacterium
ATTTTACCATTATTTCAAAAATATGTCAATAATATTTCAAATAAATTTCATTGACTTTTTCCGACAAACTACAAAATATAGTTAAAATGTATATTATTTTAAAATCTTGTAAATAATTACATTAAAGACATTTTTTTAAAAGAATAAATTGAAAAAATTAATCGTTTATATCTATGTGTGCTTTTCAAACTATACAAGAAAGGAATAAATTTTATTATGAATAATTTTATTAAAAAAAGTAAATTTTTTATTTTATTATTTTTTTTACTATGTTTATATATTTTTATAAGTGCATATTCATATGTAAATCTTATATCAAGTGATTTACGAGATAATGTTTTTAGATTACATGTGATTGCAAATAGTAATTCTGAAGAAGATCAAAATTTAAAATACGTTGTTCGAGATAATTTAATTCAATATATGAATTCAATTTGTGATAATGTATCTTCTAAAGAAGAAGCAATTCAGATGGTTTCAACCCATTTAACTGATTTTACAAATATTGCAAATAAAACAATTCAAGAAAACGGTTTTTCTTATAATGCTGATGTAGAAATAGGAAATTTCAGTTTTCCTACAAAAACCTATGCAGATATATCTTTTCCATCTGGATATTATGATGCTCTAAAAGTAAAAATAGGTAAAGCAGAAGGACAAAATTGGTGGTGTGTATTATATCCTTCCCTATGTTTTGTTGATGTTACATCTGGTATTTTGCCAGAAGAATCTAAAGAAGAACTTGAAGGTAATTTAACGTCTGAAGAGTATCAACTAATATCTGAAAATAGCAATCCTACAATTAATTTCAAATTTAAGTTAATTGAATTTTTTATGCAAAAAAATCTAATTACTGCAAAAAACAAATAAAATTTTCATTTGCTATTAATAAAATCAATAAAATATTTTTGAAAATAGTTGTAAAAAAATGAAGTTTATGGTATATTACTAAAAGTGTAAAGAACTAATAAATTAAGATATAATTTTTGGAGGGATACAATTGGAAAAATTTGTAATAACAGGTGGAACCCCTTTAAAAGGAGAGGTAACCATAAGTGGGGCAAAAAACGCAGCAGTAGCCATTTTACCTGCAACTTTATTAATAAATGGAACTTGTACAATAAATAATTTACCAAATATAAGTGATGTAAAAATATATTGTGAAATACTTGAAAAATTAGGTGCAAAAATAACATGGCATTCTCCAAACGAAATATATATAGATACAAGAAATATTGAAACAACTGAAGCTCCTTTAGATTTAACAAGTAAATTTAGAGCTTCATATTATCTTTTAGGTAGTCTTCTTGGCAGAAAAGGCTCAGCAACTGTAGGAATGCCTGGCGGTTGCAAATTAGGAAGTAGACCTATTGACCAACATATAAAGGCATTTGAAGCATTAGGAGCACATGTTGATATTGGACAAGGAAAAATTGTAGCTAAAGCAAAAAAATTAAAGGGAAATTCTATATATATGGATATTTCATCTGTTGGAGCAACAATAAATGCAATTTTAGTAAGTGTTTTATCAGATGGAATAACTATTATTGATAATGCTGCTAAAGAGCCGCATATAGTTGATGTAGCCAACTTTTTAAATACAATGGGAGCAAATATAAAAGGTGCCGGAACAGATACAATAAAAGTAACAGGTGTAAAAGAACTTACTGGAAATGCAGTATATTCAGTTGTTCCTGACCAAATTGAAGCAGGAACATTTATGGTAGCTGCTGTTGCTACAAAAGGGGATATATTATTAAAAAATTGTATAACAAAACACTTAGAAGCAATTACAGCTAAGATATGTGAAGTTGGCGGAACCGTAAAAGATTACGGTGATTCAATACGTGTATCTTGTAATAGAAGACCATCAAAAGCAATTATAAAAACTCTTCCATACCCAGGTTTCCCTACAGATATGCAATCTCAAATGGGAGTTATTTTATCAATAGCTGAAGGGACAAGCATTATAAACGAAAGCATTTGGGAATCTCGTTTTCAATATACAGAAGAGTTAAATAAAATGGGAGCAAAAATAACTTCTCAAGGAAAAACTGCATTTTTTGAAGGTGTTAAAGAATTAAAGGGTGCACCTGTTTTTGCATCTGATTTACGTGCTGGAGCAGCATTAATTGTTGCAGGAATTGTAGCCAAAGGCACAACCGAAATTTATAATATAAAATATATTGATAGAGGATATGAAAATATAGAAGAAAAATTTTGCAGTTTAGGTGCTAAAATAATAAGAACACAAGAGGATTAAGGTGAAATACATATGTTGAATTTTTGTAGTTTATATAGTGGTAGTAGTGGAAATTGTTCTTTTGTAGAAACAAATAATACTAAACTTTTAATAGATAGTGGAGTTAGCTTAAAAAAAGTAAAAGAAGGCTGTGAATCTTTAGATACTTCTCTTTATGATATAGATGCAATTCTTGTAACTCATGAGCATAGTGACCATATACAAAGTCTTGGAAATTTATCTAATAAATATAATATTCCTGTTTATGCAACATCTCAAACTTTTGATGCTATGCCAAACCAAACACAAAAAATATCTGATGAAAACAAAAAAAATATTAATATTAATGAAAGGTTTTGTATAGGGGACATTGAAATATTACCTTTTTCAATACCTCATGATGCTGCAAACCCTTGCGGATATACTCTTTTTGCAGATAACAAAAAAATTAGTATTGCAACAGATATTGGACATATGAATAGCAATATTGTAAAAAATATTGATGGTAGTGAATTTATACTTTTAGAATCAAACTATGATCCAGAAGTATTAAAATATACTAAATATCCGTTTAAATTAAAAAGCAGAATTGCAGGTCCTACAGGACATTTATCTAACCAAGATGCTGGTGAAACAATAAGTTACTTAATTAAATCTGGTTTAAAAAAAGCTGTTTTAGGTCATTTAAGTAAAGAAAGTAATTTTCCAGCACTTGCTTATCAAACAGTAATTGATGAACTAATAGCTAGTGGAGTTAATTTTAATGATTTTAATCTTACGGTTGCAAATAGAAACTCTCCTAGCAAATTAATACATATTTAATTTATATAAATTGTAGAGAAAATAAAATTATAATAGAAAATATAATAGAAAGGAGCAAATATAGCGAAACAAAAATAATAATTGGTAGTGTGTTTATTACTTTTGAGTATTAATTTATTTTAAGGGGCATTTTTATTTTTTATTTTCTCTACAAAATTAAAAACTTTATTTTTGAATTTCTTTTCTTAGTTTTACTGAAAATATTTTTATAATTATCTTTTTTGTAATAATAAAAATTAGTATAAATAATATTGATTTTAAAATCATTGAAAAATTCCTCGATATAATTTTTTTAACATCTTAATAATACATCTTTTTACATAATTTGTCAAGAAAAACTTTTTGACAAAATTCGACAAAATATGACATTTATTTATTTTTATAATATTTTTATATATTATTTGGAAAAAATTAGTCGATTTTTGTTGACCAAAATTCAAAAATATGATAATATATTATTTGAAATCAAAAATATTTATATAGGAGGGATTATATTATGAAATCAACTGGTATAGTTAGAAAATTAGACGAATTAGGTAGAGTGGTAATTCCAAAAGAAATAAGAAACAAATTAGATATAGAAGAAAAAGATCCTATAGAAATTTATATAGATGGAAATTCAATTATTTTAAAAAAATTCGAATTAGGCTGCATTTTTTGCAATAATTCAAAAGATTTAAGTACATTTAAAGATAAATTAATTTGTAAAAAATGTTTAGAAAAAATTTCTAATTTAAATTTAGAAGAAACTTCACAAGACAATTAAAAAATAAAATAAAAAAATAGAAAATGACTTAAAACATTTTCTATTTTTTATTTTTAATTAGAAGTAAGTAAGATAAAAAATTTTAATTAATAAAATATTTATATATTTCATTTTTATTAACTCCTCTATCTTTTGCAATTTGTTTTATTATTTCTTTTTTATCTATTCCTTGCTTTTCATAAAAATTATAATGTTCTTCTAAACTTAATTTATTTAAAACATTTTCTTTTTGTTTTTTGGTTGCCCCTTCAATTAATAAAATCATTTCTCCTTTTAAGTCTTCACTTTTTTCTATTATTTCCTCTATATTTCCTCTTATAAATTCCTCATGAATTTTTGTTAGCTCTCTTGCTAATACTATATTTCTTGATTCTACTATTTCTTTTAAATCTTTTAATGTATCTTTTATTTTATGTGGTGCTTCATAAATTATAGATGTTTTAGTTTCATTTTTTATTTCTTCTAATTTCTCTTTTCTTAATTTTTTATTTAATGGTAAAAATCCATAAAAACTAAATTCCGTTGTATCTAACCCTGATGCTATTAATGCATTAATTGCTGCACATGCACCTGGCACGGGAATTATATCTATATTTTCTTCTATTGCTTTTTTTACAATTACTTCTCCTGGGTCTGAAATTCCTGGTGTTCCTGCATCAGAAACTATTGCTATATTTTTTCCTTCTTTTAATTTATTAATTAACACATTTTCTTTTTGTTCTTCATTGTGTCTATGATTACTAATTAATGGCTTTTTTATTTCAAAATGATTAAGTAATTTTAGTGTATTTCTTGTATCTTCTGCAGCAATTAAATCTACTTCTTTTAAAATTTTTAATGCTCTTAAAGTAATGTCTTCTAAATTTCCAATTGGCGTTGCAACTAAATATAATTTTCCACTCATATATTTCCTCCATTATTTTTTATTTTATATTTTATTTATTATTATTTATTTATTTATTTTTTATTATTATTTATTTTTATTATTTATTTATTTTTATTATTTATTTATTTTTATTATTTATTTATTTTTATTATTTATTTATTTTTATTATTTTATTTTATTTTTATTATTTTATTTTTATTATTTTTTTATTATTTTATTATTTATTTATTTTTATTATATATTTTTAAAATTTCTTCTGTATAATTTTCTTTTTCATCATAAATATATAAATTATTTTCATATTGTAAAAATGGTTTTGCATTTTTTATTCCTTTTATTAAAACTAAATTTGCATTTTTATTTTTATTTGGAAAAACAAATCTAATTTTTTTTGGTTCTATTTTTTTATCTCTCATTATAGTAAAAATATCTACTAATCTATCTGGTCTATGAACCATATAAAACTCACCTAAATCCTTTAATAAATAAGACGCAATTTCTATAAAATCCTCTAGGGATGCAGTAATTTCATGTCTTGAAATTATTTTGTTTTTTTGTTCATTTATTACCCCAGAATTTAGTTTTTTATATGGTGGATTTGTTATAACAACATCAAAATTTCCTTTTTTATATTTCTGTTTTAAATCCAAAATGTTCAAATTTAAAATCTCTATTCTATTTTCTAAATTGTTGAGCTTTATGCTCCTTCCAGCCATCTCAGCAACCTCATTTTGTATTTCTATACCAGTAAATTTTGTATCTACAGTCTTACTAGATAATAAAATTGGTAATATACCTGTGCCAGTTCCTAGGTCAATTACATTTGATCCAGCCTTTATTGTTTTGCTAAAATCCGTAAGAAGAACACTGTCAATTCCAAAACAAAAACCATTCTTATTTTGTATAATTTTTAATTTATCTAGTTCTAAATCATCAATTCTTTCGTCTTCTTTTAAAAATATTTTCATATAATTTTGTCACCTTTTTATAAAAATTTTTTTCTTTTATATTTTAATTTACATTTTTGATTTTTTGTTTTTTACTTTTTTATTATTTTTATTAAATAAATATAATCAATAAATTTAAACTTTACATATTATATAATAAAAAAGGAGTTTTTTCAATGAATAATTTAATTTTTAGTAATAATAAAGAAAATATATTAGAAAACCGTTCCTTAAATAATCCCCCACCCCCAAAAAAATTTGATTTTAAAAAAATAAAAAATAATACTTGCCGTTCATTAAATGAAGTTGAATATTTTTTAAATAATTTTCACAAATTTAAAAATTATATAAAACTTTATAAAATTTTAAAATAAAGTTCTAAAATGGACAACATAAAAATAATATTTACAAATGAAAAATTAGGAGGATTTATATTTATGAAAAACAAAAAAATATTTTTTATGCTATTTTTAGTTTTAATTATTATTTTAATAATTTTATTTTTTGTAATTAAAAACTTTAATAGTCAAACTACTTCTGATGAAAATATGCCTATATCAGATTATACCCCAGAAGAAGAAATTAGTTCTAAGCAATTAAGAGAAACTGTAGTTACATTGTACTTTGTTGATTCAAATAATGAATTAAAAAGTGAAGGAAAACTTATTGATTCTTTAGAACTTGTAGATAACCCCTATAAAAAAATAGTTGAATTATTACTTGCAGGTCCTGAAAATGAAAGTTTATTTAAAGTTTTTCCTGAAAACACTAAAATTCTTGACGCAAATCTCAATAATAATTGCATTATATTAAATTTTTCAGAGGAATTATTAAATTTTGAAAACGATAATCAAAAATACAACATTATAAATAGCATACTAAATACTTTAACCGAATTAAATGAAGTTAATTCTATACAAATACTTGTAAATAATTCTCTTCCAACAGGGTTTGATTCAGAATATAACCTAAAAAATCCATTGACAAAGTCTGAATAATATTGTAGTATAAATGTATATAGATTTCCTATATTAGAAGCAATAAAAAATATAAAACATATAATATTTAGAGGTAAAAAAATGATTGTAGAAGAAGAAAAAGAAATAGAAATTATTGATGATAAAGCTACTTCTGAAAAATCTAAGTCATCAGATTTCAAGCAGATTCCAAATAAGTCAGCACCGCCACATGCTCATTTGGTTAAGGTAATTTGCATATTTATTGTATTATTTTTAGTCTTAGTTTTAATTATTTTTGGTATATTTACATTTTATAATTATAAAAATAGCGCTATTATAACAAATGGTATTTATATAAATAATATCGATGTTTCACATTTAACACAAGAAGAAGCAAAACTAAAACTAGAAAATTATTATAATGAAAAATTTGCTAATGATATAACCTTAACACACAATGATTATACTACATATATAAAAACCTCAGAAATTAATCTTTCTGTAGATATAAATTCTGCTATAAACTATGCATTTAATTTTGGCAAGGATAGCAATATATTTAAAGATAATTTTCAAATATTTAGTGCTATGATAAATGGCGTTAATATTATGCCTACTGTTAATTTTGATGAAGAAGCTTTAGCAAAAATTTTAAATAATATATCATCAGAACTTCCGGATGCTGTTATTCAAAGCGGATATTATATAGAAAATAATAAGTTAATTATAACTAAAGGAAGCGACGGAAATGTAATAGATGTAGATGCTACATCTAAAAAAATAAAAGAAAAACTTTTTAATTTATCTTACTTAAATGAAATTATAGAAATTGATACAATTAGTAAATCTCCAGAAAAAATTGATGTAGACAAAATTTATAATGAAGTTCATAAAGATGCCAAAGATGCTTACTTTACATCTGAGCCACATGTTGTTTATCCTTCAGAAAATGGTTTAGATTTTAAGGTTTCTATTGAAGAAGCAAAAAAACTTGTTGAAACATCTGAAAAGGAATGCACTATACCATTAAAAGTCGTATATCCAAAAATTACAACTAATATGATTGGAGAAGAAGCTTTTCCAGATTTGCTTGCAACATACTCAACAAGTTATGCAGCATCTAATACTAATAGAACAACAAATTTAAAACTTGCAGCTCAAAAAATAAATGGTTATGTTTTGCTTCCAGGAGAAACTTTTTCATATAATAACGTAGTTGGAGAAAGAACAATTTCAGCAGGATACAAAGAAGCTGGAATGTACCAAAATGGGCAAGTTGTAGATGGTGTTGGAGGCGGTGTTTGTCAGATTTCTACTACTTTATTTAATGCAGTATTATTCTCAAATTTAGAAATTGTTGAACTTTATAATCATCAATTTATACCATCATATGCTACGGCTGGGCGTGATGCAACTGTTGTTTATGGAGTTAAAGATTTTAAATTTAAAAATACAAGAAACTATGCAATTAAACTAACTTGCTCTGTAGAAAAAGGTCGAGCAACCTTTAATATTAGGGGTGTTAAACAAGATAATGAATATGATGTAAGTGTGTATGCAAATGTAATAAGCAAAACAGCTTCATACATAAAATCTGTAACTTATCGCACTCTAAAACAAAATGGTAATACTATAAAAACTGAAAAAATAATGAACGCAACTTATAAAACACATTAATTTAATAATTTCATACAAAAATAAGTATTTAAAATAGTACATGTACTTTTAAATACTTATTTTTTATTATTTATACAAAATTCTATTATATTTAAAATTACATTCATATCTCTATCCGATAATTTTAAAAAAAATATTAGTAAACTATCAAAAAAATTATTTACATTTTTCGACATTAATGATATATTAACTTTGTAAAATAAATTTATATAAAAGGGGGAGAAAAAATTGAAAATTAAATGGTTAGTTTGTTCCATAATAATATTTTTATTACTTGTAATAGGAACCTTGACTTTTTTTATTACAAAATCAAAAAATAGTGATTCACAAAATAATTCCAATGTAACAACTCAAACTGAAGTATCTAATAATTCTAACAATAATTCAAAAGAAACATCTAAAGGTGAAACGAATATAGAATATTTTGAAAATTTGAAACCAATAAAAAATAAAGAAGTAAATTCAATAAAATTTAGATTATCAAATGGTGATTTTTATACAGCTACATTACCAATTACAGGCGAAGCAATGAATAAATTAGCACCATTTGAAGTTTTATATAATAATTATAATACATGGGAGGATTTATTAAATAGTAATGAAACAATTCCTCCAAAGGATTTTGTAATTATTTATAGTGAAACACTTTACGATTTGCGGTTCTATTCAATTATGGAATAGAGAAGATAAAACTAGAAGTATAAGTGAATGCTTTAATGATGGAGATATTTCAATTCAAGTTGCACAATTTACATATGGAATGCATAGTGCTGATTATTTAGATAAAGAAGATGGTTTTCAAAGTAATCATGAAATGTTAGATATTTTATTCGATAAATTTGGTACTCCAACATATTATAAATACATAACAAATTTATCTAGTAACATATTACAATTTACATTTGAATACAAAGATTTTAACATTTATGTAGAACTATTTCCATATAAAACTGAAGATAATCTAGAATACTTTAACATTCAAGATATTGTTTTTTGTGGCGGAGATACTTTAAATTTAATGGAAAATTTTGAAGTAACTAAAACAGGTACTTCTCGATACACTAAAACTACAGATGTACATCAAATGATAGAAGAATTTTTAAAAAGAACAGTAACAAGCACACATTAAAAAATTAATACATTAATTATACTCTAAAGATGAAAGGAGGTGAGAAAATGACAAAAGCAAAGTACATAATTATGGTTTTGATTGCGTTTTTATTATTATTGATTCCTAGTATATCAAATGCAGATGTAGAAGTAACAAGGTATCCTTATTCAAATAATGGTAGTAACAAATATGAATTTACAGGATTACAATTAGACTCTGCTAAAGATTATGAATTTGGGCTTACTAAAACACAAAACGAAGCAGTTAAGAATTGGTATTTGATTTCAGATCATACTGATACAACAGCAACTGTTAATCTTTCAGGAGGAACATCTGAATTTATAGATGTTATTACATCTGTTAAACAGGGTTATATCACTATTAGGGAGCAAAATGAAGAAAGTAATATAATTGTAAATCATTATCCTATAGATTTATCAATTCCATATTTGCAAATCAGTAATTATACTGTAATAAATAACGGAAAAGAGTTTAGTACAGGTGAAGATAATTCTATTAAAGTAAATTTTTGGAATGCAAGTAATAGCACTGCTTATTACCAATATGAAAAAATAACTGATGAAGAAGTTATATCAAGATATAAAGAAATAAAAGCTCAAAATGGAAATTTTAATGATTTACAACCATTACTAAAGACAGAGACGCCATCTACAAATTGGAATACATGGAATTATTGGAATGGATATGGGAATAATCAAAATGGTTTTGGATATCCAGAAAACCCAATAAGTCCACCTGATTCAGGTTTATATTATATGTGGATTTACTTAGCTGGTAATAAAATAAGAGATTTGTATGGTTACATCTTAGTTGATAATTTGCAACCTGAAATTGCCTTAGATAGCATTTCTTTACCATCAACAGCAGAAGTAGAATTAGGAAAAACATTAACTTTAAAGCCTACTTTTAGTCCTGCAAATGCAACTAATAAAATTGTAACATGGTCTTCAAGTGATGAATCTGTTGCAACTGTTGATAATAACGGAACTATTACTGCCAAAAAAATTGGTTCTACTATTATTACAGTAACTTCACAAGATGGAAATAAACAAGCATCTTGTACAGTTACAGTAGTAGAAAAATCAAATAATTCAAGCAACGGAAGTGATAGCAATAAAACTACAAATGGAAATGACCCTACTACAGCTACAACTAAATTACCAAACACAGGTGCTAAAATAGGATTAATAATATTATTATTTACTACAATTAGTTTAGGAATATTTTATTATTTTAAAAATAAAAGATATAAAGATATTTAAAAAAATAATCCCTAGATATTTTCTCTGGGGATTATTTTTTTGCTATATAATTTAACCTATACATCTTTTTTTGCACTATTTTATGCCACTTTTTTCATTTGACAAAATCACTAAAATCATATAAAATTAAAGAGATTTAAGAAATTACATAAAGGAGCGTAATCTATGGAACAGAATATTTTACATGTAGGGTTAGATGTAGGCTCTACAACAGTAAAAATCGTAGTAATGGATGAAAATAAAAATATAATATATAAAGATTATAGAAGGCATTTTTCTGACACAAAAAATACAGTATGTACAATGCTAGATGAATTAAACAACATGTACAAAGATTCAAAATTCACCTTAGCCCTTACGGGTTCAGGGGCTATGTCATCTGCTAAATTTTTGGGTGTAAGCTTTATTCAAGAGGTTGTAGCTTGTAAAAGAGCAGTTGAAAATTATATTCCACAAACAGATATTGTTATAGAACTTGGTGGAGAAGATGCAAAAATAATATATTTCGATAAATCTATAGAACAAAGAATGAATGGTACATGTGCTGGTGGAACAGGAGCTTTTATTGACCAAATGGCATCCTTGTTACACACAGATACTGCAGGGCTAAATGAACTTGCAAAAAATCACAAAATTATTTATCCAATAGCTTCTAGATGTGGTGTTTTTGCAAAAACTGATATCCAACCTTTAATAAACGAAGGTGCAGCAAAAGAAGATATTGCAGCATCTATTTTTCAAGCTGTTGTAAACCAAACAATTTCTGGATTAGCATGTGGAAGACCAATTAGAGGAAAAGTTGCCTTTTTAGGTGGACCTCTTACATATCTTTCTGAACTTAGAACAAGATTTATAGAAACTTTAAATTTAAAAGATGATGAAATAATAGTGCCTAATGAAGCTCATCTTCTAGTAGCAAACGGTGTAGCCCTTGATTCCCTAGAAGAAACTCCTATTTCAAATTATGAATTAAAACAAAAAATTGAAAATTTACGTTCTTCTAAAGATACTACATCTAAGCCTATTGCACCTTTATTTATAAATTATTTAGAATATGAAGATTTTAGAGACAGACACAAAAAAGCTTCTGTAAAAAAACGTAGTCTTTTAAACTATTCTGGAGATTGCTTTTTAGGAATAGATGCAGGTTCAACAACAACTAAAATTGTTTTAATAGACAATGAAGGTTACCTTTTATATTCATTATATGCAAATAATGAAGGAAATCCGCTTCAAAGCGTAATAAAAATGCTAAAGAGTTTATATGATACATTACCAAAAACAGTAAAATTAAGGTATAGTGGAGTAACAGGTTATGGTGAACAATTAATTAAAACAGCTTTAAATGTTGATATGGGAGAAATTGAAACAATTGCTCACTACACTGCTGCAAAAAGTTTTGAACCAGATGTAACAAGTATAGTTGATATTGGTGGGCAAGATATGAAATATATTCGTCTAAAAAACGGAGCAATAGATAGTATAATGCTTAATGAAGCTTGTTCATCAGGATGTGGATCATTTATAGAAACTTTTAGCCAGAGTTTAAATTTAGAAATATCTGAATTTGTAAGACAGGCAATAGATGCAAAAAGGCCTGTAGATTTAGGTTCAAGATGTACTGTATTTATGAATTCTAAAATTAAACAAGCACAAAAAGAGGGATATAGTGTAGGAGATATTTCAAGTGGCCTTTCATATTCTGTAATTAAAAATGCTCTTCAAAAAGTTATGAAAATTAGAGATTTTAGCACTCTTGGAGATAAAATAGTAGTACAAGGTGGAACATTTTACAATGATGCTGTTTTAAGAGCTTTTGAAAAAATAGTTGGTAAAAATGTAATAAGACCAGATATTGCAGGTCTAATGGGTGCATATGGTATGGCTTTACTTGCCAAAGAACAATATGAAACAAATTTAGATATGGAATATTATTCTACAATTACCAAAAAAGAGGATTTAGATAAATTAGACATAAAAATCAATCACACAAGATGTAATGGATGTGAAAACCATTGTAAACTTACAATAAATACTTTTAGTAATGGAAAACGTTACATATCTGGAAATCGTTGTGAAAAAGGAGCTGGAGTTGTTTCTGAAAAGAAAAAACTTCCTAACTTAGTTAAATATAAATATGAAAGAATATTTGATTATAAGCCAATAGATGCCCAATACGCAACTCGTGGAACTATTGGTATCCCTAGGGTTTTAAATATGTATGAAGATTATCCATTTTGGTTCACTTTTCTAACCAATTTAGGATTTAGAGTTATAATTTCAGAAAAAAGTACTCGTAAAACATATGAAAAAGGCATGGAGTCCATGCCATCTGAGTCAGTTTGCTACCCTGCTAAACTTTCTCATGGTCATATTGAAAATCTAATAGAACAAGGAATAAAAACCATTTTTTATCCATGTATGCCATTTTCAAGAAAAGAATATCAAAAAGCTGATAATAAATATAACTGCCCAATAGTTATTTCTTATTCTGAGGTTCTAAAAAATAATGTTGAAAATTTAAAAAAGGAAAATATAAAATTTATTAATCCATTTTTACCTTTTGATGTACCTAATTTAGTTAAAAAGGTTTTAGAGCTTGAAGAATTTAAAGAATATAATTTTACAAAAGAAGAAGTACTAGAAGCTGCAAAAAAAGCTGAGATGGAATATAAAAAATGTAAAAAAGATATTCAAGACAAAGGTTTAGAAACAGTTAGATACCTTAAAGAAAACAATTTAAAAGGAATTGTTTTAGCAGGACGTCCATATCACATTGACCCAGAAATTAATCACGGAATAGATACTTTAATTACATCTCTTGGTTTAGCTGTTCTTACAGAGGATAGTATTGCAAACCAAGTAGATATTAAAAGACCTATTAGAGTGGTTGACCAATGGACATTCCATTCAAGATTGTATGCTGCTGCAACATTTGTTGGACAAAATGACAATTTAGAGCTTGTACAATTAAATTCATTTGGTTGTGGTGTAGATGCTGTAACAACTGACCAAGTTGAAGAAATTTTAAAAAGTTACAATAAAATGTATACTTTAATAAAAATAGATGAAGTAAATAATTTAGGTGCTGTAAAAATACGTATTCGTTCACTTCTTGCAAGTATGAAAAAGCGTAACCAAGAAAAATTAGATGGACATTACGAAATCAATAAAAAAATCTTTACAAAAGATATGAGAAAAAATTATACAATATTAGTCCCAATGATGATTCCAATTCACTTTGAGCTAATTGAGCCTGCCGTAAGGACTTGCGGATATAATGTTGTCCTCTTAAGAGATTGCACTCAAAAAACAGTTGAAACAGGGTTAAAATATGTTAATAATGATGCATGCTATCCTTCAATACTTGTAACAGGTCAAATGATCGAAGCTTTGGAGTCTGGAAAATATGATGTAAATAATACTGCTTTAATTATATCTCAAACAGGTGGAGGTTGTAGAGCAACAAACTATATTGGATTTATTCGTAAAGCTTTAAAAGATGCTGGTTTTGAACAAGTTCCTGTAATTTCTTTAAATGTTGCAGGTCTTGAGAAAATGCCTGGATTTAAGCTTACACCAAAACTTATAGACAAACTTGTAAAAGCTGTACTTTTAGGAGATTTACTACAAAAAATGCTTCATAAAAATCGCGCATATGAAATCAATAAGGGTGAAACTGATAAATTATTTAATGTATGGATGGAAAAATCTAAAAAATTACTTGAAAATTGTACAAATAAAGAATTTAAACAAGCAATTTTTGACATGGTAGATGATTTTGAGAAAATAGAATTAGATTTATCTAAGGAAAAACCAAAAGTTGGGCTTGTTGGCGAAATTTTAATTAAATATCATCCATTTGGAAATAACTATGTTGTAGATTTATTAGAAAAAGAAGGAGCAGAAGTTGTATTACCTGATTTTATGGGATTTATTAAATATATGGCAACAAACAAAATTACATTTAATACTTTATTAAACACAAATAAAATATCAGCTGTACTTAGCAAAGTTGCTTTAAATTTAATTAATTTAATGGAAAAAGATACAAAAGAAGCACTTTCTAAATCTAAGAAAAATTACTTGCCACCATCTGATATTTATCATTTAGAGCAAAATGTAAAAGATATTTTATCTATTGGAAACCAAACAGGAGAAGGATGGTTCTTAACTGCTGAAATGGTTGAATATATTGAACACGATATTCCAAATATTGTTTGTGTGCAACCATTTGCATGTTTGCCAAATCATGTTGTTGGAAAAGGTGTTATAAAAACTATAAGAAGTAAATACCCAACAGCAAACATTACACCTGTTGATTATGACCCAGGGGCTAGTGAAACTAACCAAGCAAATAGAATTAAACTTTTAATGAGTGTTGCAAAAGATAATTTAAAATTAAAACAAAACGAAAAAAGATATATTGACATTGAAAATATAGAAAACAAAAATACAATTACCAAAAATAAAGTCTAAAAAAATCTCAACATAAGCCATTTGCTTATGTTGAGGTTTTATTTTCTTAAACTTCTTATTAAAAAATATACTGAAAGTATAATAATTACAATCATAGCTAGTATTACAATTAAGGAATATAATGATACTTTACTTATTAAATCAGGATGTATTCCTATCAATAAATAGAATAATACTGCTATTAAAGGTTTTATAAAAATCAAATATAAATATATTTTCAGCCATTTATTAAATATACCTCTAGAGCCAGATATTTTTAAAAATGAATTCATTAATATTATAATTGGTGCAAACATAGTTAATGCTGCTAACATAATCATTCTTATAAAAAATACGGCCTTTAAAATATATTTAAAAGTTGTTATACTAAATCCACTTATGATATTTGCTATATTTTTTAAAGGTGCTTTTTGCCAATCATATTGTGATTCAAACATTAAAAGTCCTTCTATATTTGTTTTAAAATAATAATTTTTTTGTGGGTCATTATCCCCCTCAGAGCTTTTTACATATACAACATAATTATATTCTTCATCAGCTAAATTATTTATATCAATAATGTCTATAATTGCCCCAGAAAAAGAAACTATTAAATTAATTATTAATATTATAGATGGCAATAATATAACTAATAATATCCATTGTTCAATAGTTTTTTTCACTCTAATATTCTTTTTAAAGTTTTCATTATTTTTTTTACTAGTATCATCTGCGGATTTTCTTTCAGAAAAAACTGAAATTACCATTCTTACAGAAAAATATATTAAAAATGTTAATAATAATGCAAATCCAATATACAAAAATATATGGAAAAAGTTTTTTACAACTCCACTTACAACTAGCCATTTTTGATTAGTATTAGTTGAATTTACATTAAAAAAATCAATAGCTACTAATCCATCTTCAACATATAATATATTTTCTATTGAGCTTTCTATGTATGGAAATTCTACATTTTCTATTAAATCTTCTGCATTAATTAAAACATCATATGCTGCTGGCACTCCTGCTTCTTCAACTGTTTTAAATTCTATTGCCTCTTTTACTTCCTCAATTGTATATGAATAGACATTGCTATTTATTTGGCATATAGCCAAAAATGTACATATACTAATTATAAATATTTTTATTACTTTTTTCAAAAACTATATGCCTCCTTTTATTTAATAATTATAATTTATTTGATTAGTTAAAATTATTAAAGTATATTTCATAACTGCTGTTACTTTAAATATAAACTTATTTCCATTTTCATCAAAACAAATATATTCTTTATAATTTTCGTTGTTATTAACTTCAACATAATCTAATTTAAAGTCATAAATGAAATTTTTTTGATTAGCAAAGAAATTATTAAATTGTTCATATGTTGCAAATACTTTGGCTTTGTAATCACTATCTAATATGTCATAAACATCTTTTAAATTATTTTGCCATTTATAAGTTAAATCACCTATATATCTCCTTCCCATTTCATTATCTGAAATATCAGTCATAGTATAAGCATTGTTTTTATTTTTTTCTATTGAATTATCTGTAACTTTTAAATTATTTATATTTTCAATATTATAATTATATTTATCAATATAATCATTTAAATATACACCATAAGTATTATTATTTAAATCAACAGTAATCATATAATTATATTTATTATTTGCTATATTTCCATATATTAAAAATACTTCTAAATTATTTTCTATAATAGAACTATACATACTTGTAATTCTATATTCGTTATTTATTAAGTCTTTTATATGTCCGTACAAATTCTTTTGTGTAATACCGAATTCTTGAATATATCTTTTACTTAACATATCCATTATTATATTTGTATTTGAATTATTTGAAACCAAGTTTTTAATATTACTATTAATTTTACTTATAATATCAGAAATTGCATAATATTCCATATTAAATTTAACTTCTTCAAAATTAGATGTTGGAATTATAAAACCTGTGTCATCAAATGATTCTTCATTTGAAATATTACCATTTACTTCATTTTCTCCTGTTTCATTACCTGTATTTTGTTGAGTATTATTTTGATTATTTCCTTGAGTAATATTTTCGTTATTTTCTTGGGTAATATTTTCATTATTCATATTATTATCATTTCCTGTATTAGAAGTAACTATTTTTAATATTATTAAAATACTAATTAATATAATAATTAATATACCAATAATTATTTTGATTTTACGCATTTTTACCTCCAGACCTTATTTTAAACTTACTCTAACAGCAAATCTATATCTACTGGCAACACTAGCTATACTACCATAACTATGATCTGCCCTTATAGAATTCGTACTACCTGCTTCCAATGTATATCCATTGCCCTCATATATTCCAACATGTCCACTTCTAACTAATACATCACCCGGTTGTAAATCATTCCAATCTGTTATTTTCGTCCAATTATATTGAGCATACATTACATAATTTTGATTATAAAAGAAATGAGAAGTTTGACGTCCGATATCTATGCCAGATTCATATAATACCCAACTCACAAATGCACTACAATCTATACATCTAATATTATAATATTGTTGAACAGTATTTGCATTAAGAGGTTTTCCAAAACAAGACGTTGAATTACATGTACAAGAATTACTATATCCATTTGATACATTATGTGTACACGAATATGCATAACTATTTTCTTTAATATAATCATGTATTCTTTTTGCATTTAAAACTATATTTCCTTGTACTGCATTCATACCGAATCCTGTATTTGATCCTACATCTGATTCTTCATCCTGTCCCCAAAACCTATACATTACACTAGCATCAGTAGACCCTTCATTATTGTTCTCAAAAAAAGTACACCATGAAACCCATGCTTGTCTAACTAATGAGCCTAATAAATTTTCTATTGAATCATCCTTTTTTTCTGCTGCATAAGAAGTTATTATATTGAAATTTAAAATGTTAAATATTATAAATATAGAAAATATTTTTTTTGTTAAATTCCTATTAAATTTCATATATTTCACCTCTTTTACTCCATAATAAATGCAATATTAAATTCATTACTTTCTTCATCTAATAATGTAACTGTCATTTTTAAATTTTTTAATTGTGTATTTTCATTTTCTGCATCATATAAAATCACATTGAATTGATACACATTATCTGTTATAGTAATTCCATCATCACATTCATATTTAAATTTATTAAATAAATTATTTTTTATATAATTTTCAAAATCTCCAATTGTTGGATAATAATTATTTTTTTGAATATGCAATAATTTACTATATGCAAAAGCATAATCTTTACTGTTTATCGCGTTTAAAAATCTTTCAATACAATATTTAGATTTTATATTAGGAAAACTTCCGTTATATAATTCTTTATATTGTTTATTAACTATTGTATAATTATCTAATAATATTTTATAGCTATTCAAATTTTCAGCATTAAATATGTAATAATTTTCTCTATTTGATATTCCTATAAATTCTACATAATTTCCGTATTTTTTTTCACTATATTTTATTACAGAATCTAAATATAAGTCTGTTTTATTATCATTTATATATTGCTTAAACTTTTCTAATGTGTTAAAACGTTTTTGTTTATATTCATCATCTAATTTATTATATAAACTTTCTATATCATATAATAAATCAAATTTATATTTTTCAAAAAGTTCTTTTATACATGCTTCGCTATCTTGTGACAAATTTTCAGTGTTGTATTTATTTATTTTTTTGTTTTCAATTTCTTCTAAGTTATTAATTTTTATTTTATCATTTTCTTTCATATTTAAAAAATTATTTGCTCTTAAATACTCATATGGATATACCGAAAAAGTCTCATTTCCTTCATCTATTTTTACAAGTAATTCTGAACTACTAATTCCAGAATCACTTTCCAATCTATAATATACTAAATATATCTTTTGATTTGTGTTAAGTTCTTGCTCATACAAGTTGTCTATGCAAAACATTGGAGAATCAATATTCCCATACACATTATTTATATTACTTTCATTAATATTTAGAGCATCTTTTGCTTCTTTATCAATTAAATCTAATATACTATTAGACGTATATGGTGTATTTGTAGCATTTTCATAATAATCATATGTATAATTACCATAATAGACTTTCATACATTGTTTAATTAAAAAATATGTTTTAACATTTGTTACTATTTTTAATTTTGATTCATTATTATTATTTTCAGGAGTTTCAGTATTTGTATTAGTTTCATTTAATTCATTATTCTGCATAGTTTCATTAACTATATTGTTTTCGCTTATATTATTTTCTTCATTTTCGAATGCATCTTTACCACCTTTTTTGAATTTAAAAAATAAAATTAGAAATATAATTATAATTAATAATATAAAAAATATAATAATTAAGTATTTTAGAATTTTACTTGTTTTATTTTTCATATTTAATCACAATCCTTTCTAAGGCCTAGATAAATAAATTCCTATATCTTGGATATTATTTTCCCCTTTATTTCCTTTTAAAATATTTTTTTGTTATGTACTATATTCAGACATAGTTCTTGCTCTAGTCCAATCTCCTATAAAACTAAAATGCATTCCATCTTTGTTAGAACTAAAATATCCTCCCCAGCATAATGTATATTTTTTTGCAATAGTAATTATTGGTGACTCTGCATATATTACATAATTCCTATTGCTTAAAACATCTGATAATCTTTGTGGAGGGGTAACCCCTTGTGGATTATAACCTGCATTTATATCAACTGCTGCTCCAAATGAGTGAGCACTTAGGGCCCCAGATCGAGACCCACTAACTGCTCTATATTCATAACAATATGTATCATTTATATAAAAATCTGGACAAGTATTATATATTTCTGTATAAAATGCCGTAAATAATTCTGTTAAAGCACTATTTACAGTGATATTTATTGTTGAATCTCCACTATCTGTTCTTCTAGGTATTGTTATTGTTTCCATTCTTTGTGACATTTGAGATTCACTTACTTGACTTGATGTTGGTTTACTATTATATGCTGTTCCTGTTAAAAGCTCCCATACTTCAGAATCAGAACATGACATCAAACTATTTAAGTTAGCACTTGCAACAGCTGTACCATTTGATCCGCTGTATACCACTTGTATTTAATATGTTCTGAAATCCTGGAATTTTCGTTAGCACATAAATAATAAATAATATACATATAAATATACTTATAATAATTAATATTACAAAAAAAATTGATATTTTCTTTAATATTTTCAATATTATTTTCTCCTTAAAATTTTGTTTTACTTTTATTCTGCTTTTAACATATTTGTATTATATCTTATATTCCTTGCATTATTATAATCTTCAAAATTTCTTATTTTGCTATTTTTATTATTTTTTAAATCTACTTGATTAGCCGCTGTCCTAATATAAGTTTTCATTTCTTCGTCTACTCTTGCCTTATGTATTTCATAAGAACTTGATTTTTTATATTTTGGATATTTTTTTACAAATCTTTCATCTTTAGATTGTTCTTGCCTTTCTAAAATTCTATCATATATGCTTTCTTTTTTTCTTCTATTTTTTTCAAATTCTTTTTTAAGTTCTTCTGTTGCTTCTTCTCCTAAAATTTCTTTTGCAGCATCTGGATTATCTAAAATCTCATCTTTTACAATTTTTTGTGCTTCTTCGAATTTCTCTTCCTTTTTTTCTTCTCTTAATTTTTCTAATTCTTCTTGATATTCTTTTTCTTTATCTTCTAATGGAATGTCTTCTCTTGCTTCTACATTTTCTCTAGCTTGCTTCTCTATTTCATGTATTTCATTATCACTTAAAGTGTGAATTTCATCATCTTGAAATCTATTCTCTATATAATTATTAAAATCAGCAGATATAACACTTGTCTCTTTTAATAAATTATCAAGTGCACTTTCATTTTCATTTCTTAAATTCATTCTCATATCAGTTTTTCCTGCAGCAAGCATTTGATTTTGTCTTCTAGCAATTTCTTTTAATTGTTTTGCTCTTCTTACAATATCTTTAATATCATTTACATTCATATTAGGAAGGCTCTCTAATGCATTCCTATACCAATTTTCATAATCTGGCCTTTCAGCATCTCTATCTCTCATGTAATTATCAGAGCCACTAGATAATAATCTATCATTTTCTGTAATTCTATTTAATGCATATAATTTGAATTTTTGACTACTATTTAATCCGCTATTTTTTGGATTCATATATACATTCTTTAATCCAAGCATCATTAATTGTTGATCTTGATTTAAAAAGTAACGTTCACTTTGTAAATTATATTGTCTATTTTTTTGTATAAATGCATCATTTAATGACACTCCTATATTAGGTCCACCGTTTATTAATAAATATCTGTCTGAACCCTTTCTTATAGCTGCCATTTTTCCACTTGGATCCGTAAAATTCTTTGCTATTATAGCTTCTACTTTAGAGAATCCTTTAATTTGAATATTGTCTGTTCGTACAGTACCATTTAATAATCTTGCTTTATTTACATTTCCATATATATTACTTTGACCGCTTTGTCTATAATTAATTCTTCCTTGTGGTCTTAATATAGTTGTTATACCTTGAGAGTTAATTCTTCCAATCATATTTGCTCTATTTAATGTATTTTGTGAGATTTGATTTAAATTTCCCAATCTTCCTGTACTATTTAATGTATTTTGTGAAATTTGATTTGCATTTTCCAATCTTCCTGTACTATTTAATGTATTTTGTGAGATTTGATTTACATTTCCTAAGTTTCCTGTACTATTTAATACATTTTGTGCCATTTGATTTACATTTCCTAAGCTTCCTGTACTATTTAATACATTTTGTGCCATTTGATTTACATTTCCAGAGCTTTGTGTACTATTTAGCATATTTTGTGCTGCTTGGTTAACATTTCCTGTTCTTGCTAACATATTGGTATTAAGTTGGGAAAGTTGGTTTAAGGTTAACACATTTCCTAATTGTCTATTATATACTAATCCTGTTTGCATAAGAGGACCTCTTATTTGTTGCATACCAGTGGCATTAGCTATTGCACCAACTTGTACTACGCTAGCTGCAGGAACTCCCGCCCCCATTGCAGCAACATCATTTGGATTATATGCTACAGGTCTGCCAGCTCTCTCTTGATTCATAGGTAATTGACGCTCATTATTTCTTAAATCAGGTAATTGACGTTTATTACTTCCTAAATTAGGCAATTGACGCTCATTTCTTCCTAAATTAGGCAATTGACGCTCATTACTTCCTAAATTAGGCAATTGACGCTCATTTCTTCTCAAATTAGGTAATTGACGCTCATTTCTTCCCAAATTAGGCAATTGACGTTCATTTCTTTCCAAATTAGGCAATTGACGCTCATTAAGTCCCAAATCAGGCAATCCGAGCCCTATTACCTTGAAATAATGGTATTCGAGGCTTTCTATTTGCAATATTTGCCACTTCTGATAATGCATTAACATTTTCTACTTCTGGATTATCCAACGGTTTTTTACCTAAATCTTTAATTTTAGGTTTATTTTTGTTATCAATTCCTTCTCCAAGTGATTTCGTTATACCACCAGGAAGCAATTCAAATACTGTTTTTTGAATTCTCCATTTTAAGAAAACTATACTACCTATTACGCCTGCTGCGTATAATATCAAAGGCAACAATAAATTCATAATATCGACTCCTCCTTAATCATTTTAATTTAAAGTTTCTAAAACTATATTACTTATTATAGCTAAAAATAACTGAACAGCTGCAAAACTTGCATATAATATAATCCACGTTCTATAGCTAAATCTTTGTATTCCTCCAAAATTAACAGAAGCTACATTTCCAACTGCTATAAGAATACCCCAAATGGCTAATGCCATCATTGCAAGCATTCTTCCTATTAATAATATAACAGCAACAGCATTTAACCATGACATTATAACAAATACAGCTGTATATCCAGCCTTTTGTATATATAAATCTACATTTTTAATTTGAGACATATATCTTGCATATCCTGTAATATTAGTACTAAAGCTATATGCCCCTTCAACATTTACTCTTATTGGGAGTTCATCTGATCCTGCCTGCATATTATCTGCTAATAAAAAATCAGATACATATATAAATAATGCCATAACAAGTATTGTTCCAAAAAGCATGCCTAATGATTGTATAAATCTAATAACTCCTTCTCTATGCATTCTTACTTCTGTTGGAGATCTATATGAGCTTACTACAATCATAATTCCATGGAAAATAAGCATTCCTAACAAAAATGCTGCAGCTACATACATTAAAATATGTATAATTGCTGTAAAGAAATTTCTTATTGCCATCCAAGCTGAATTTGAGTTATTTGCTACAAGAAAATTAACATCTAGAAAATCTATATTTCCTATAGCCATATTATACATATCAACTGGAATTACAGGAATTGGTGTATCTTCATCAAATTCGTAGTCTTCGCCATCAATATCTCTAATGGTTTGCCAACTTTGACCGCCACCTGCTACATAATCATCAACTTTTACATAATTATTTAATTGTTGATTTACTTTTATATGGTCTTTACTATAAACTAATGCTAAATCATCAGCTGTCCCAATTGAAAACGTTTGAACCGTATCAGCAAGCATTTGAACCCAATCTCCTAGCATAATTCTAACGCCTTCTAATAAAAGTGTTGCTATTGTTCCAATAGAATTTTTCATAAAATTTGCAACAAAGTCAAATGCTTCATGTAATGCTTCTGCAGCCCCTTCTACTGCATCATGCGCTGCTCCTCTATCGTGTTCTTTTAATTGTACATCTTGCGTATTTGCAAAGCTATCACCATAATTACCTATGTCATCACCAGACCATACATCAGTAACATGTATCAAATAAGCCCAATCTTCTATAGTCATACCATCTGCACCTGGCAAATCAGCTACCTTCACCATGTCATCTGGCACATCTACTCTAAATACGACATCATAACTATATTCTTCATTTTCAAATGTACAATCATCAGGACATGCTAAATAATTTTTTATATCGTCAACACTTAATGTAACTTCTGGACTTCGATAACCATTTATGTTAATTACTACTGGATCATCAGCATTACCTATTGAAACATGATATCTTGTGTACTTATTATCACGTTGACGACTACCTCTAGATAATCTTACCTGTGTTGTAATTTGCATAGGTGTAACCAAATTACCTTCATATCCAAAGTGTGATAATAATTCGCCCTTAACTACATCTGAATTAAAATCAAATCCATAACCTGTATAAGGGTTTCTTTGATCTGTAATTAACTCTAAATCGAAACGTTGAGTAGTATGTGCACCATATGTATATGTATATCTAGCTCCAACTGTACTAAATAAAATAAAAAATGCTAAAAATCCACATAAAAACTTTTTCACAAAATATACTCCTTTCTATGCTAAAAATATTGAAACTTTTTGTATGATAACCATACCAATTGGTATACAAACAAAACTTACATATAATATTAACCAATATTTAAAATGAAAAATATTACCTATACTAAAGCCACTTGTAGGTACAGAATCTGTCATATATACTACGGCTGTAATTGGTGCTATTATTACAAATATTGCTATAATAATCATTCTTGCAAGCATAAACAAAAACCATGCAAAATTTAATATTTCAAATAAAAAATAAATTATCGAATATCCAAAACTTGATTTTATGTTTGTACTTAATGTTAAATATTTAACATATCCTATTAAATTTGTATTAAATGAATATGTATTTTCAACATTTACTCTTATTGTATATTTTTGTAGATTTCCATCTAAAATTATATTTAATATTTGTGAGTATAAATACTCTACACCTGTCATAATTAAATATATAACTATACTTAAAATAACAGCTCCTATAAATTTATCCATTATATTTCTAGATTTTGCTGCCTTTTTTGGGTCATCATTAAATATAGATGTTACAAAAATTATGCTTCTTACAATTAACATTGTTAATAATGCTGCTGTAGCCAGATATAAAACAATATGACCCGTTGCAGATACAAAGTTTCTGATTAGTCTCCAAAATGAATCTTGATTATCTGATGGTTCAAAAAAGTCTATATCAAATATATCTAGTATATCAATAGAAGAAGAATATGCATCTACTGGCATGACAGGAATTTTTGTATTCTCTGTATATACAGTTTCTGTTTCACCATTAGAATTAGTTATTGTATTTGAAAGATTGATTTGTTTCGTAATATTTGTTAAATCCACAATAGTATTATCTGCATTTGCTGCATCAACAACCTGAATTTCATTATTTAAATCTGCATCTGCTAAAATTTCACTTTTTTCATATTCCATATTATCCCCAAATGTATAATTCGGATCTGCTGAATTTAATAGCATTTGGATTACATCTCCAGCCATTGTAAATAGAGATTTAAATGCTTCTAAGAAAATTACTCTTAATTTCTTTCGTCCTCCATTACTAGCTGCTTGTTGTGAAAAAACTCCTGTTGTAGTTACATAGACATCTCTTCCTGTAATTCCATATACTGCAGAATTTGTTTCTCCATTAAGGCCAAAATAAACATCTAATATATTAACTTCATCTTTATATCCATATCTACTAAATTGAGGAAACATTGATACTCCACAACTATCTAGTATTATAGCATTATAAACATTTGAATCAAAACTTTCATCTGCAAATTTAAATTGTAGTGTCTCCCAAAGTCTAAAATAATGTATATGTTCAAATTTTCTTCCCCAAAACCAGTATTCACCTGTTTTTCCTAGGTTATTGTTCAGATGTTCGTGAGTTGCCGCTGCCAATACTACATATCTATAACCATCTTTCTCATATTCTGCCCAACCATGTGATGAATTTGTAGTAGTACATTGGTCTGCTGTAACACCACTATGCATTCTGTAACCACCAAATCCTGTTAATTTAAATTGTAAAGTTGAAGTATCTGGTCCATCTGTTCCATCATCTGAAGAAACATAATTATATGTTCTTCCATTTTCAGTACATTGTTCTGCATAAACTTTACAATTAGAGAATAAAAACATAAATATTATAAATAATATAAAAATATATTTGTAACTAACTTTTGTCTGTTTATTCATATCTTTATTCCCTTTCTTAAATTTATTTTTTAGTTCATTTTTTAACTATTCATCTTGACTAATTTATTTAAGTTTGTTTCAACAAACTGGAATTCTTTCTCTGTTGGTGTAATTTGAAGTATTGCTGTTTCTGAACCAACTTTTAATAATCCTTCACCTCTTGTACAAGTTACTAAAAATGATGCCTCACCTGAACTTAATTTGAATACCTCTTGAAGCAAAGAAATTTCTGATTTATCTTGTGCTAAAAATAATTTTGTATCTGATGATGTAAGTACTGCTTGTGCTTCTGGCTTTTCATAAAAATCTTGGAATCTTTGTGAAATTATTGCAAGCGATACATTTCTTTTTCTAGCACGTCTTGCCATTTTATTTAAAAAGTCTACTGCATCTGGAAATGGAAGTAACATCCATGCCTCATCAACTATAACTCTTTTTTGTCTTGCTTTTTTTCTATCTTCTGAGTTTTTCTTAACAAATTTTTCCCATATCCATGAAAGTAAAATCTGCTGAGCAAGCGGTCTCGCGAATCTTTCTTCTAGTTGAGAAATATCTATATTTATAAAAGGTGAACCTTCTAATAATTCAAATGTAGATTGTCCATCAAAATATGCCATTTGACCATTATACTCTCTTATGTATTGTTTCATAACCTTTAGTAAATAACTGTAATGAAATCTATAATCATAATTTGTGTTTTGCTCTGCCATTTTTTCTAATCTTTTATACCAAGACCCTATTGTAGGCATTAGCTTCTTTTTTCTTCCCAAACTTCCAATAGCTCTTGTATTTTCGTATAAGCTCATTGGGTCAGATGTTATTCCATATGCTGCATATTCTGCTGCTACTGATTCTGAAATAATTTGTTTTGTAAGCTCATTTACTTGTTCTGTTCTTGTACTTCCTTTTGCCATTGTCATTAAAGCTTGGGTTACGTCTTCAACCTTGTTTTCTATATTTAAAGTTTCTCTTTCTCTACCTGTTATAGCATCTTTTGCTTTTTCGATTTCAACATCAAAAACATTTATAATTGTAGAAGATGTTGGACTTATAATAACATTTATTCCACCTAATGCTTCTGCAACTGCATAATATTCTCCTTCAGCATCTAGAGCTAAACTTTCTATTCCCATAAGAACAGAAGACCTTGAAATTAAAGTTTTCATTGTAACTGATTTTCCTGCACCAGATTTTGCAAATATAACCATGTTATAATTTGTTAGTGATGGGTGAAAATTATCAAAAAGTATTGGCTCTCCTGTTTGTTTATTAAAACCTAATGGAACTCCAGATGGATGTCCAACTTCAGATGTTAAAAATGGAAATGCTGTTCCCATTGATGGTCTGTCAAAGATTTGCTTTTTATTAACAGTATCATTCATTAAAGGCATACATGATTTAAAAGCATCTTCTTGCATAGCCCATGCACTTTTTATACTAACTAGTGTTTTTGACATTTCATTTGAAAGTAATTTTGTAAGTCTATCTAAATCTTGTAAACTATATGCAAATAAAGTAGAAACTATTGTTGCTTCATATAACTTATTAAATCCTGCTGCGATTTGATCTCTTAAAATTTCTGTTTCATATCTTTTTTGAGAAACATCGCTCTCTCTGTTTATATTTCCTCTATCACTCGCCATTAACCTTTCTGTTTCTAGCTCTACTATAGTTCTATTTAAGTCATTTTGAGAACTTGCCTCAGAAACTGGGTATATGTATATTGAAGTATTTACATCTCCAAACATATAAAGATTTCTAAATAATTCTGGAAATGTGCAAGATCTTGGAAGTCCTGAAACAAAGAAACTTCTTGCATATCTTGTAACATTAGATATAATTTCCATATGATCCAATTTAGAAGCATCAATTCCTGCTGGAGCAATTATTTCTTTGATTGTTTTTTTATGTAAAACTTTGTAGTCATCATCATTTTTTTCTTCTATTTCTTCCCTTTGTTCTTTTTTCTTGAATATTGACATCTTCACTTTCCTCCTTACTATCCTCTTCTTCGTGTTGCTTATCTTTTGGCTCATTTGTACTATTCTCTATTTTATTTATTGCCTTTTTAGCAATTTCTTCTCCGATATATCGTTTATGTTTTTTTACCAATTCTTTAGCTTTGTCTTTTACTAGTTCTTCTTTATTTTTTTCTTTTTCAATAATTGCTATTTCTTTTTCTCTTTTTACTTCATTTATTTTTTCATTTGCTAAAGATATAGATTCATCTTCTATTTGTTTATTTAATAATTTCATTTTTTTATCTAATACATCTGGTGCAGTTGAATACAACTCTTCAAATCCAGCCTGTTTCATTTTTTCCATCCAGAATAAATCAGATTCGTCTCTATTGTATGCAATGTATAATAATTCAATTAATTCTTCAGAATTTAAAATTTTACCAGTTACTTGACATGCAAATAAAGAATTTATAATAGCTCTGGCTCTTGTGTATAATTCTGCAAAAGCCATATTTTTCATTTCTTTTTTATCAAAGTCTCCAGCTTCAATTTCTGATTGATAACATGGTATTATTACATAATATCTTCTAGATAATATACTTTTATTTAAGCTTTGTCTTTCTATATCTCTAATAATATCTGCAGTATATTCTTTTAAATTTTTTTGTTTTACTAATTCATACTTAGTTTTATCAATTTCTTCTTTTGAAACATTTTGATTTTTTAATAAATTTTCATACTCTATTTCTAATGAATTATATTTTCTTTCGATTTCTCTTAATTTGTTTTTATATCCTTCTATACTCCTTTCCAAATTGATGGTTCTTGTTTGTATATACAATTGCACAGGATGTCTTAAAGTATTTAAAAAAGAAATAAATCCTTGCTCAACAGAAACTTTTTCCATTTCTGACATTAAATCATAATTTATACCTTGACATTCTACTACCATTAAAAATTTACCATTTTTTTGTATAATCATGTTATCTTCTATTTTTTCAAATTCCATAAAATCGAAAATTGACTCAGGGGTATATATAACTTGTGATTTTTTTACTTGAGTTTTTTCTTTTTCTTTTTTTATTTTGTCATTAATTTTTTTCTTTTCCCTCATGTTTATAAATACTAATGCAAAAATCAAAATAATTATTATTAAAAATATTATACCAACTAATAATACTAATAGTTGAACTAAATTATCATTATTCATCTTTTTTCTCCTCCGTGTAATATGTATATATTTTGTTCTTTTTTAATTTAAATTTTATATATCTTAAAATAATCTGATCTATATATTCTCCACCAGCTTTTCTAGTAATTTCAAAGTTATTTGACTCTGGTATTCTAAAAGAAGATATAACAAAACCAATAAGTCCAAAAATAATCGTAAATATAAAAGCAATAATTTTATGGTTAATCAATGCTCCTATTGGGTAAAAAATCACTAAAGCTATTGCTCCAAATATAATTGTCTCTATAAGAGCTTTTGTAGAAAACACATTAAAGAACCTACTTTCTCCTTTTGTTTTTCTTGGTATATTATATGGACCTCCTGCCATATTATCACTTCCTTTTTTTCACATTATTACATATTAATTATAACATAAAATCATAAAAAAAAATACATTTTATGATAAATTTTATCATAAAATGTATTTTTTTAATATTTTTGTAAAATTTTTGTAATATTTCTGTAATTTATGATATATTATTTAAATATATTAATCAAGAATTTAGCTATTGATGTTGCAAAAAATACTAATAATATACCAACAATTATAGGAAGCATTTGTCCTTTTAGCTCTTTTTTAACATCTGGTGTTTCAATTATGTATCTGAATCCTACTACTGCAATCATAATTATTGCAAATACACCTGAAATTATTTGAAGAAATGTAAGTATTCTACTTGCTACATCTGTTATTCCTTTTGTTTCTCCTACATTTGCATTTCCGTTTACTTCATTCATTATAGAAATAGGATCTGCTGCAAAAGATGTACTTTGAAATACTACCCCCAATACTAACATTGCAATAATTGCGATAACTAAAATCATTGAAATTTTTTGTAATTTTTTCATTATAATCTCCTCCTTTTTTTTAAATTATATATTTTTTAAATTTAATATCTATATTATTACTTTATGTGTTAAACCACAGTTGATAAAATTAATTGTATTATTCCCATAGCTACATTCCATATTATAAATGCTCCAAATCCAATAAACATTCCTATAAATACTGTATGTAAATTATTTCTTGCATCTTGTAATCTCGTCGGATTATTCATTGCTGTTATATATCTAACACCTGTTATTGCAAGTGAAACTATTGACAATGCTCCTAATGTAACTAATAGTATATAATTTACAGTTTTAACTAATCTAGTAAAAAAATCTAGCATATTATTTAAAAATGACATTCTGTCAGAAACTTGAGGTGTTTCATGTATAAATTTATCTGTAGCATCGAATGCATTTTGAACCCACGTATCAGCATTTGCTGCATATACATTATTAGTTAATGTAGTTAGAAATATTATAATAGTAAGTATTGGTATTATAATTTTCTTCATATTTATCACCTACTTTAATAATAACCCCATTATTGCTTTGACTATTGTTCCACCAGCAAATAATAATATCGAACCTATTATTACTCTTCTTAAAAAATCATGTAAATCCTTTTTAAACTCTGGTGACTCTCTACCTAGCAACTTACCACCAAATAAATCCTCTGCTAATTTTGGGTCTATTTTTATTACGCTAAATAATCCATATAAAGCAATAGATAGTATTGTTAAAATTCCACCTATAATTTGTATAAAAGATAAAGCTCTAGTTGCTATATTTCCAGCAATAAAATCTGTAATAGGGTCTGCCCAACTTTGAGTATCGTTTGTGTCAGCACTTGGATTAAATTGATCTATAATATTATTAGAAGTTATATCTGTATTTAATGTAACAGCAGCTAAGCTTTCTAATTGAGTCGACGTAAGCAAAAATGTCATAATAACAATTAATGAAATTATCATTTTTTTCATTTTCATCACCCACTGTCTTTTTTTATTATAATTCTTTTGTTATTTTTTTTCAACATTTTTTTTAAATTTTTACGTTTTTTTATCTTCCACTCATAATTTGACCTTCGTCTCTTGCCTTTACATCAACATTATCAGGTTCTGCATTTTGTTGTGGTTCAGGCCAATTTTTTTTATTTAATCCACCTTTAAAATTAGCCATTTTATCCTTGCCACTTACCATTTGTGAGTCTGCTGCCTTTCTTGCTAAATAATCTTGCCTTTTTTGTTGAAATTGATTAGCTGACACAATTTTTTTATTATCGTCTTTTGCAGAATCATCTTTTTCAACATTTGTTTCATCAATTTCTTTTTCATCTACTTTTTCTAAATCGCTTTTTTTCGTTTCTCTTTTTGACAATTTTGAATTTTCTTTAATATCCTTTTTTATTTGCTTTAAATATTCTTCTGCTGTCATATCTCCATAGATTTTTTCTCCATTTTTCATATGTTCAATTGCTTTTTTTATATTTGCAATTTGTTCTTCACTATATATTTTTCTTAGTTTGTTTTGATTTTTTCTAAAATATGTAATGAATTTAATTTCATTTGCATTTTCTTTTGCAAATTTATTAACATATTTTTCAAATCTTCTTAGTTCCTTTTTAGCTTGTTTTAATCTTTTATTTTCTAATTTAATTCTCTTATATTCTTGTTTTATTTCTTTCGTAGCTATCTTTTTTTGTTTTTTTAGATATTTAATGTATCCTTTTTCGTTTCTATATCTACGACTAAATTGAGTCATCAATCCTCTTGAATTTAATCTTTCTATGTACATCTCTGCGTTTTCTATTCTTCTATCAAGACTTTCTAATCTTCTCTCTTTCATATCTATATTTCTTTGAAAAGAATATAATTGTCTTTGTAGTCTATCTACATTTGTTCTATAACCTCTATATAAAGATTGTACATTCCTAGGATTTTCACTTGGTCCATATACTACTTCAAATCCCGCATTTGATACTTTTTCTAAATTATTCATAAATCTACCGTCAAAAATTCCCATATTATCACCTCATATTTATTTTACCTTAAAATTCCTTATTTGTCAATACCTGTAGTTATTTGTCAACATAAATTACTACAATATTGATTATTTTTTATTTTATTTCATATCATTTGCACATATGTTACAATTCACAGCCATAAATAAATTGCATCATAATTAGAGGGGATAAATAACATTTTTTTACCCTCTCTATTTT
>CANRQH010000004.1 GCA_947632745.1 uncultured Clostridia bacterium
TAGCAGGAATTACTAATCTATAAAAAAACATTGAAATATCAGGCATTTGCACGCTTGACTTTCAATGTTTGTTATTAGTTTGTTATTAACTAGATAGGTTTTAATAGGTTTTACGAGGTTTTTCTTTCGGTATTTAGTACATATATTTTACCTACTTTGAATGTTACTAATTTTATTGCTTCATATTTTTCTTCTATTGAAACATGATTATAAACATCATCTCCAGTATTTCCGTTTTTGTGGCCAATAATAGAATTTATTATTGTAGGTTTTACATTTAGTCTTTGTAGTTCTGTTTCTAGGCCGTGCCTTCCGCAATGAGCGGTCTTTCCTTTTATAAATTCATGTTTTTTTACAAACTCTCGATAAAAATTATTATAATCTCCATAAAATACTCTTTTGCCATTTGCTTTCATAAATAAAAATTCATTGTCCGGATTGTAATATTTTTCAAATATAGGTTTTACCAAAGGATGAATTGGGATCTCTCTGTTAATTCCATTTTTTGTTTTTAATCCACCCACAAAGTAGTTTTTACTTAAATATATATTTTTGGTGTATATAAAAAATATTTCTTCAGCTCTGCATCCAGTATAATTTGCTAATAAAAGTATATTCCTAACTAATTCTTCTTTTTCATCTTCCGCTTCAATATTCCACAAATATTCTATTTGCTCATAAGTGAAAGGCTTTCTTGTTGATTGGCTGCTCATTTTTGTTCTTGTTATATACTGTGCATAGTTTTTATCAATAATATCTTCCTGGAATGCATATTTGTCCATATTTTTATATAATTGCACCATCTGCTTGACAGCACTAGGTGTTTTTTTAGATTCTTTTATAAAAATTTGAAAATCTGATGTTTTTAATTCTCTATATATTCTGTCATATAAACCTTTAGAATTGTGATAAGCAGTAAGCATATTTCTTGAATTATTGTAAGCATATTTCCCATCTGGTTTTATGTGCTCTTCTAATTCTTTTTTGATTTCTTCTTTATTAGGAAACAGCATCTTCTCCATTTCTTCAAAAACCTGTTTGAAAGTATAGTTCCTTTTATTTTTTCTATGTATAGAAGATTTTATACTTTCGACCGGAACTAATTGATATGGTGTTTTTGGAAAGAAAACTATACGATCGTACTTTTCTTTTTTCACTTTTAGAGCATAAGGTGCTTTGTGATAATTCTCTAAACATACTATTGCATCTAATTTTTCTTCAAATGTATCTATATCATAATATATAGGAGTTCCTTTTTCATCCTTTCCAATTAATATTCTAGCGGCCCAGGGTTTGTATCTTCCTTTACCTAAAAATGCTGCTGTTCCAAATCCATTTTTTCTTCTATTAAATTGATCCATAAAAAACCTCCATTTTTTTATCAATATCACTTGAAAAATGAAGGCATTTTGTATATAATACAAATGTATTCACTTCCCGAGTGAGTACGCTTTGGAAATAATGTGTTGTGCTGCGAAACTCAATTACATTATTTCCGCTTTTTTTATTTTATATCAGTAATCTTTTGTATTATATTATTATTTCTGTATAAATCTTTATCTGCGTATCTTATAGAATAAATATTGTTATCTTTTAAGTACATTACAGCATTATAATTTGGTGCTTTTATCCTAAAACCTAAAGTATTATCTCCGATCAAGAGAATCAAGTGAATCATCTCTTACAATATCATAATTCTTGAAGCCGCATTCTGTAAGTACAGCTAGTGTAGATTTTATATTGTCGGCCGACATATAATCTTTTAAGGCTTCATAATTAGAATTAGACTTGTTATTAGTGTTAGAATTTACAACTAAAATAACAATGCCCACTATAACAATTAGTAAAATACCAGGTAAAATTCCGGTTACTTTGCCAGACATATTAATCCCTCCTTTTCTTGAAAGCACTTTTATTTTGCGATAAAACTACTTCTCCAATTATTTTTATTCTTGATAGCTCCAGCTCTTCAAATTTTGAATTCATATAATATAATTTACAAGTATTTGCTTCAGAGAATATTTTTGCTATATCATAATAAGAATTATCTATTTGCAATAAATATGTTTGGCCATCGATAATTTTATTTTGTAATTCTATAACAGCTATATCTCCTTGATCAAGTAGAGGGAGCATTTTATCATTTGGTGCTTTTACTGCTATATATTCATCTGTAGTATATTCAAAAGGGAAGAAACCTATTTTTATCATTGTATTATTAGAAACAGAGTATAGAGGTATCCCTTTATTACCACCCATAATAACTATATCTTTTATATTCTTATCTATTTTTTCTAAAATAGTAAATAGGGCTTTGGTTTTATTATTGATTCCATAATTTGCTTCAATATAATTACTAAGCTGCTTCAAAACAGGAGCATCATTTTCATTTTGCTTTATAAGTATTTCGAATATATATTCATTATTTATATTAGGTATATGAAGTGAATTGATTTCTTTTTCATAATCTTTGCAAATGTTATGTGCAATAATTTCTCTGGATGAAGTATTTGAGTCAAGATATCCACAAATTTGCATTAGTTCATCATAAGTTGTTACTCCATTAGATGCTTCAGCAAGTTTCTCTAATACTTTAGGAGTAGGAGGAGAGGGAAATCTCATATTTATATATTTAGATAAATAACTTCTACTACATTTTTCTATGTTATTGGCCAATAAAGATATGTTACCATATTGGTCCGCAATTTTTTTTAATATGATACTAAATTTTTCTTTTTCAAACACGACCGAAAACCTCCTTGCCTCTATTATATAACGGGGTGGAAAAAAAATCAACAAAAAATGTGAAAAAAAAATACAAAACCTATTGACATTATATTCTGATAAGTATATAATGCAAGTGTGAAAAAAAAGCACACATAAGAAAGGAGAGGTTTTATGGAAGCAAAGATAGATAAAGTTAAGGAACTGATAAGGGATAAGTTCCACGACAATACTTCGTACTTTGCAAATGAGATTGGCGTCAACAGAGAATATGTAAGTGCAATATTAAACGGAAGAAAAAATGAAAATAGTCCAAAGTTCTGTAATGCACTAATTGCATATTGTGAAAAGAACGATCTTGATTACAAAGACTATGTACAAATTAACTAATTTTTTTTAACGCAAGTGTGAAAAAAAAACACAACACAAGGGGGTTGAAAAAATGAAAAAAATTAAAATCGCAGCACAACACATTATTGAAGGAGGAAAAGGTTATGGAAGAAAACGAATTAGAACCGGTTGACACTATTACACCATATCAAGCGGGAAAAGTATTACACAAAAATGCTGAAGCAATAAGAGCAGGATTAAAGCAAGGGATATTTCCATTTGGAAGTGCAATACCTCCGGAAGAACCAGGAGGCAATTGGAATTACATAATAATCAAAAGCAAATTTATGGAGTATGCTGGAATCTTAAATAAGAAAGGGGTGAACGAAAATGAAGATTAAAAACAAAAGGAAGTTTATAGCAAGAACACTAGAATTAATAGTTTTTATAGCAACTTTAATTCTAACGCCATTAGCAATAAATTATGCAAATACTTTAAGAGGACATAAGGCGTTTGGCGGAGAGTATTTGGTTCCTGTGTTTGGATTGCTAATTATTTTAGTAATAGAAACAATTTATGAAGAAAGCCAAAATAAGAAGAATAGGAGGAAATAATAATGGAAGATGAAAGATGTGACGAAGAATCAGTAGTATTTAATGCAAGGGTAAACGAAGATGAAATGATAATTGCTATTGAAGAATACGAAAATTTAAAAAAGGAAATAGAGTATTTGAAAAGTAAAGATGATGAACAATTTAATTTAAGACAAAGAATAAGAGATGAAAATATGGCTCTAAAAGAAGAAAATGCAACATTGCAAAAAGAAAATACAACATTAAGAAGAGGAATAATTAAATTCGTAAAACTAATAGGAGGATTAACAAGTGATTAAATATTATCAAGAATTATTAAATGAATGTATAGATCTATCAGAATGGATACAAAAACATCAACAAATGTTATCAACATTGGAAACAATGAAGTATAAATTAAAAAAATTGAAAGGAGGATTATAAAATGCCAGGAAAGCATAGTCAAGAAGCATTAGAAATAAAGGCACTAAAAGAAATTATAGAACGCAAGGATCGAGAAATTAAAGACATAAAGACAGAGTGTGCTGAGCATTTTAAGAGAATAAAGGACCTGTGTTTTATAAATAACTATGGAGATAAATATTTGAGTTTAAGAAAAATACACGAAATAGCATCAGATAATTTTTCTGCATTAGTTAAAGACATGGTTATTACAGAACAACAAGAGCCACAGGAAATGGCAAAAATAATAGAACTACCAACTACCCGCAAAAGTAATAAATAGTTCTATAAAAACATTTATATAAGTGTTTCTTTGAGTATTGTAGCACAGATATTTAAAGAAATCAAGAGAGGAGTTAAAAATGGCCGGAAGATTAGATTATCAAGAAAGAAAACAAAAAAGAATACAACATTATCAAGAAAAATCAGATAAAAATAAGCAAGCAGCAGAGGAAAGAATGGCAGCCGGAAGCAAAATAGTAAGTGCAATAAATGGACAGCCATTACTTATAGGGCATCACTCTGAAAAAAGACATAGAGCAGACCTTAAAAGAATGGATAACCATTTTAGAAAAGCAAACGAATTACAAGAAAAAAGCGACTATTATGAAAGTAAAGCAGAATCAGCACAAAATAATAGTGCAATAAGTTCTGATGATCCGGAAGCAATACAAAAATTAGAAGAACAATTACACGCTTTGGAAAAACTTAGAGAAGATACAAAGAAGGTAGAACATACATCGTATGAACTAAATTATATATCTGCCGATATAAGAAGAATAAAAGCAAGAATAAAAGAACTTAAGGAACTAGACCAAATCGAATTTAAGAGCATCATTATAAAAAATGGCAAGATTATACATAACAAAGAAAAAAATAGGCTTCAAATATTATTTGATGAAATACCGGAAGAAACAGTAAGAGACAAAATGAAACAAAATGGTTTCAAATGGGCCAGGACAGATAAGGCTTGGCAAAGGCTATTTAATACAAATGCAATAAGAGCAATTAAAAGGCTCATTAACGAAGGTGTACTGGAGGTGGTAGAAGATGAAAAAATGTCCTAAATGCCGGCGGACCATTAGGAGCTAGACCAGCTTTAAGTCGTAGAGATAATAAAACCGATATATGTTCAAATTGCGGATTAAAAGAAGCAATGGAAGATGCAGAAAAAATATTTAAGAAAAGAAGGGAGAAAATAAATGGAGATTAGAATATCAGATCTAAAATTAAAAAATTTCAAAGGAATAAAAAATTTAGAAATTAACTTTGACTGCAAAAATACGAATATATATGGAGCAAACGCAACAGGAAAAACAACTATATTTGATGCATTCAAATGGTTATTTTTTGACAAAGATAGCAGCGACAGAAAAGATTTTAATATAAAAACATTAGATAAAGAAAATAAACCAATACATTATTTAGAACATGAAGTAGAGGCAACTTTAGTAATAGATGGAATTGATATGATTTTTAGAAAAATGTTCAAAGAAAAGTGGGTTAAGAAAAGGGGACAAGCAGAGCAAGAGTTTGCAGGACACGAAACTAGTTACTGGATAGATGAAGTTCCTATAAAGAAAAAGGATTATGAGGAAAAAATCAATAGCATAATACCAGAAAGTTTATTCAAACTTATAACGGATCCATCATTTTTCAATAATCAAATGAAATGGCAAGAAAGAAGAGAACTACTAACTAATATATCCGGAGAATCAATTACTGATGAAGATATCTTAAACGCAAATGAAGAATTTGAAAGCCTAAAACAAAAACTAGAAGGTAGAAGTATAGAAGATTATAAAAAGGTAGTACAGGAAAAAATAAAAAACTTAAATAAGCAAAAAGAGGCAATACCAATAAGAATAGATGAACTTACTAATACCTTAATAACAGAGCATAACATAGACTATAACAAACTTGAAAAAGAAAAAGAAGAATGCAATACATATTTGCAGCAAATTGAGTCAGAAATGACAGATGTTCAAGCAAGGGCACAAGAAAATATAAAAAAAGCAGATATGTTAGCTGTGGCCAAAAATGAATTGCATAATTTACAATTCAAACTAGAAGTAGAGCATAGTAAAAAATACACTACTGATGCAGTAAACCTAAATAATGAAAAGACATTATTAGAGTCTAAAATAAGAAATAAAAAACAAGAGTATGAAGAAAGAAATCTAAAAATAGACCAGGACCAAAAAAGAAAGCAAGAACTTTATAAAAAATGGGATGAGGTTTGTAATGCTAAATTAGAAATTGTGCCTAATTCACTTATATGCCCTACTTGTAAAAGAGAATATAATGCGGAAAAACAAGATGAAATAATAAAACAATTGGAAGATAACTTTAATGCTCACAAAAAAAGTGAACAAGATGCTATAAATAGTGAAGGAAAGACTATAAATGAAAGAATCCAGGAAAATACTGCAGCAAAGGATATGCTAGAAAATGAAATACAAGGTTTGGAAAATGAACTAAACAAAGTAGCAATAAAACTAACTGATATAGAAAAGCAGCAGGAAGAATCAAAAGAATTTGATGTCACATCTTTGCCAGAGTATAAGGAAAAATTAAAGCAAGTCGATGAGTTAGAAGAAATAGTTGGAAAACTTGCTAAAGAAGATACAACGGAATTGCAAAATAAAAAAGCAAGTTTAGTAGAAAAAATCAATAGCATAGATAAGCAGTTAAATGAAAAGTTGATCCAGGAAAAAACAAAATCTCGTATTGAGGAGCTAGAAAAAGAGGAAGAAGAATTATCAATTGCAATACAAGAATTAGAAGGACAACAATATCAAATAGAACAATTTACAAAAGCAAAAGTAGAACTTTTAGAAAAATCTATAAATGACAAATTTCAAGTAGTAAAATTTAGGCTCTTTGATGTTCAAATAAATGGTGGACTCGTAGAGTGTTGCGACACACTTGTGAATGGCGTCCCATACGCAGATGTAAATAATGCACATAAAATTTTAGCAGGACTAGACATCATAAATACATTGATAAAGTTTTATGATACTTCAGCACCTATATTTATAGACAACCGAGAATCTATCAATGAACTTTACGATATAAATACGCAAATTATTAGTTTAATAGTAACAACTGATACTACTTTAAGAATTGAGGCGATGTAAATGAAACCAAGAATAATACTTAAATTTAAGAAAAATGACGATGGAATAACAGTTGAAACGAATGATGCAAAAACAATTGATTTACTAATGGGAATGGCCGAAACAATTCAAATGCTAATGGATGGCACAGGCGAAAAAAGAGAAAAAATTATTAGTGATATAAATATCATTTTAGATGTATTAGAAAAAGAAAAGGAGGAAAAAAATGAATAATCAAACATTAAAAATATCAAGTAAATCAAACCCTAATAGCGTTGCTGGGGCAATTGCAGGGTTAATAAAAGAAGAAGGAAAGGCAGAAATGCAAGCAATAGGTGCGGGAGCAATAAACCAAGCAATGAAAGCAATAGCAATTGCAAGAGGATTTGTAGCACCAACTGGAATTGATCTAGTGTGCAAACCAGGATTTTGCACAGTTACAGTTGAGAACGAGGACAAAACAGGAATGAAATTTATAATTAAGGAGGAAAAATAATTATGAGTAATGAGTTAGTAAAAAAAGAAGAAAAGCAAATTGCGGTAAGAGAAGAAAGGAATATTACAGATAATGTATTAAATAAAATACATCAATTTCAAAGTAATGGGCAAATATACTTTCCAGATAATTATAGTCCGGAAAATGCATTAAAAAGTGCATGGTTAAAATTACAAGAAGTTAAAGATAAAGATAATAAATTAGCATTAGAAACTTGCACACAAGCAAGTATTGCAAATGCACTATTAAATATGGTTATACAGGGATTAAACCCTATGAAAAATCAATGTTACTTTATACCATACGGAAAACAACTAACATTAATGAGATCATATTTTGGATCCATAGCAGTTGCTAAACAATTTGGGGAAATTAAGGATATAACAGCAGAAGTAATATATGAAGGCGACAAGGTAGAAACAGAAATAAAAAGAGGAAAAACTATTATAATTTCACATTCGAGAAGTTTTGAAAATATAAACAAAGCTAAAATAAATGGAGCTTATGCGACTATTTTATATAACGACAATACAGAAGAAAGTTTAATAATGACGATGGAGCAGATTAGAACTTCTTGGAAAAAATCAAAATTAAATCCAGATGGTAAAGATAGCACACATTCACAATTTACAGAAGATATGAGTAAAAGAACAGTTATTAATAAAATTTGTAAGTATTATATAAATACCAAGGATGATAGCAACTTAAATATGATAAAACAGGCATTTGAAACATCAGATGAAGAAATGAAAGAGGCAGAAGTAGCCTATGAAATAGAAGAAAATGCAAATAAGGAACTAATTGATATTGATGACACTAATGTAAGCTCCGCTGAAGAAACAGTAGAAAGTGATAATTCTGCATCTGAAGAAGAATCACAAAATACGGAAGCTGCAAACGAAAGGCCAGAATTTTAATGAAGCTAAAAGTATTAGGTAGCAGTTCTAGTGGAAATTGCTACCTAATAGAAACAGCTAAAAAAGACAAGTTGATATTAGATGCAGGTATTAACTTCAAAGATGTTCAAAAAGAATTAAATTTTAATTTTGATGGAATACAAGGTGTTTTAGTCACTCACGAACACATGGACCATTTGAAATATGCGGCCAATTTTGCATTGTATGGAATAAATATATATTCATCTGCAGGTACTTTCCAAAAATTAAATTTAACTGGCCACAGATTCAAAGTTATAAAAGCACTAGAGCAATTTACAATCGGAAATTTTACAATATTGCCTTTTGACACACAACACGATGCTGCAGAGCCGCTGGGATTTTTAATACAATACAGGCCAACAGGAGAAAAATTGCTTTATGCTACAGATACATATTACATAAAATATAAATTTAACAAATTAAATTATTTACTAATAGAATGCAACTATAATATTGAAATTGCAAAAGAAAATGAAAAAGATGGAGTAATAAATAAAACAAGGTATAGTAGGTTATTGGAGAGTCATTTTAGTTTAGAAAATGTAGTAAAGTTTTTGAAATCTAATGATTTGAAATATACAAAAAATATCATATTATGCCACTTGTCAGACACTAATTCAAATCAAGATATTATGAAAAGCACAGTATATGAGCAAACCGGAATACCAACTACAATTGCACAACCAGGACTAAACATCGAGTTGAATTTATATCCATTTTAATGGAGGAAAGTTATGAGCGATAATAGGTGTAAATTATGTGGTAGAAAATTAAAGAATTGGCAAAGCATTCAAAGGGGACTAGGCCCGGTATGTGAAAGGAAATACTTAGAAGATATATACAGCAACCAGCAAATTACATTTGAAGATATTAATCAAAAGAAAGGAGAGGTAATAAGTAATGGCAGCTAAAAAAGATGTTTATTATTTTAGTCACGATGCAAATGCGTTGTCGGATCCAAAAATATTAGCAATGAGATGTGATTATGGCTTCGAGAGTTACGGACTTTATTGGGCTATTATAGAAATGTTACGAAATGAATCAACATTCAAATTGCCTCTCCATAAAAATACATACAGGGCCATAAAAATGCAAACCGGAACAACTATTGATGTAGAAAAGTATCTAAATGACTGTATAAATGAATATAGAGACGATGAAAGCGGAAACGGATTATTTAATAGTGATGGAAAAATGTTCTGGTCGGCAAGCCTGTTGAGAAGATTAAAAAAATATGAAGAGATAAAAGAAAAAAGAAGTAAGGCTGCAAATGCAAGATGGAACAAAGAAAATAAATCAAAAAAAAATGCAACGAAATGCAAAAGCATTAAAGGTGTATGCAAAAGTAATGCAAATGCATACAGAAGCAATGCAAAAATAAAAAAACTATATGCAAAAAAATGCAAATTAAATCAAATCAAATTAAATAAAATAAAATTAAAAGAAATAAAATCAATCTATCCTTCTAATCCCGCACCAAAAGGAAATACAGGCATATCAAATGTTATGGATAAGATGGACGAGATTGGATTTGAGAGAATTTTATCTAATTGTGATTTACATATTCTCTCTCCTGGATTAGCAGTTGAAATAATTGAAATATTAAAAGAATTATATATGAATCCAGAAACTAGAGAAAAAATAGAAATTGCTAACACTAAACATATTATGTATGCATTAAGGAATTATGCAATAGCAAATACAAAAGGAGTAATTAAAAAGCCAAAGCAATACTTCAAACAATGTATGATATCAGCTTTGGAACAAACAGAATTAAGTACGCAATATGATGTAGATACAATATACGAAATGGGGGAATAGATATGCCACAAGTAGAAGAAAAAGACCTTATAAGTAGAAGATTAAAAACCTGCGAAAATTGTGAATGGTGTATTCCTGTATGCGAGTTTCCAAGATGTTTACTAAATAAAGAACAAAAAGGATTATTTGAAACTTGCCAATATTTCAAGTGGAGAACAGGAAACCATATAAGTATGTAGGAAGGAGAGTAATTATGGCATTAAAGAACTATACAACAACTATAAAAGTAGAAAAGACAATAGGAGAAATACAGCAAATACTCGCAAAACATAAAGCAAGAGCAATTTTGACAGAGTATGATGAAAATGGAAAAGTTGCAGCACTAAGTTTCAAAATAGATACAGCCCAAGGAATGCTAGGAATAAGGTTACCTGCAAAGCAAGAGAATGTATTAAGAGTATTACAAATTCAAAGAAGAAATAATAGTGCAATAAAAGCAACAATAGAACAGGCCGAGAGGACCGCATGGAGAAACATAAAAGACTGGGTAGATGCTCAAATGGCACTTATAGATACTGAAATGGTACAAATTGACGAAGTATTTCTACCATATATATTAAATAATAAGGGGCAAACATTATATGAAGCCTTTAAGGATAACAATCATCTAATGTTAGGAGAAAAGTAAACATAAAACAATGATGCTACATTAAGAATTTTGGAAACAAACACAACCTTGAAAAAATATTCAAAAGAAAGGCGGGAATTTTATGCAGATTGACAATATGGAAGATACACTAGAACTACTAAATAATATAAATTATTTTTTTAGAAATATAGATGAAGTTGATAAAAAATTACAATTAGATTTATATAACAAGGAAGGCGAAAGAGATGATTTACTACATGAAATAGAATTGAGTAAATTAAGCATTGGGGAACGCAGCAGAATATACTCGCATCTTGAAAAAGTATTAAAAGAACGCAGAACTCTAAAAAATAAATTAGAATTAATAAGTACATTAAAACCATATACAAACAGGTACATAATGAAAGGAATATTTGCGGAAACCGATACAGTTATAAAGAATATTCAAACATTAAAAAGTAACCAAGAAAATAGGCAATATACACCACGAATATTACAGGATCTAAAATGTGCCAAAAAAAAGAAGGAGGAAAATAAAAATGATAAATAATATGGATTTTAGACAAATTCAAGAAATGCAAAAGATTAATAGACTTAAAGAAAATAATGAATGTTTAGTATGCGAAATAGTTATTCCTAAAGAATTAAAACAATCACCAGCATCAATATTACATGGAACTACTGGAGATATTGAAATGGCTTTGATGATACAGTATTTGGAAGGAACAATTGAATCTATAAAACAGAACTTTCCAGAGGTAAAACAAATCTTGCCATTATTAAAAAAACATGGATCAGTAAAAGAAGCATATAAAAGTATTGAAACAAATCGAGGTGATTAAAATGAAATATCAAATAAAAACGACACTAAAAAAAGCATGGAAACAACTAAAAGAAATTGAAAAAATATTTGGAACAGGTAAAGTAAAGTACATAAAAGATATTTTGTATAAAATGGAAGAGGAACAAAACAATGAATAATCAAGAACATTGGAGTATTGAGCAATACAGGGAATATCAGAAAAAAGGAAATAAAAAAAGTAAATATGGAGCAGTAAAGACTTCTGTAGATGGACAAACATTTGATAGCAAAAAAGAAGCGGACTATTATTGCGAATTAAAACTAAGGCTGCAAAGCGGAGACATCAAAGGTTTTTGTTTGCAGCCTACATTTATATTAGCACCTGGACTAAAGTACAAAGCAGATTTCATTGTAATCGACAATGAAGGGAAAGCAGAAATTATAGACACAAAAGGTTTTAGAACAAAAGAATATATTGCAAAAAAGAAAGTATTTGAAGATAAATTCAAAGGACTAAAAATAAAGGAGGAGTGAAAAATTGGGAACTAAAAATAAATTAGTAGATTTAAATAATCACTTATTTGAAGAGTTAGAAAGACTTAACGATGATGGACTAAAAGGTGATGCATTGCAGGAAGAAAGAGAGAGAGCAAAGGCTATGGCTAGTATTGCACAAACAATAATAAATAATGGAGAACTAGCATTAAAAGCACAAAAGCATTTTGATGAATACGGGAAGTCTGAAAAAATACCAGATATATTGCAAATAGGGGATGGAAAATAATGCACAAGTTTACTGAAGAACAAATTAACTATATTAAAGAAATTGCAAATGGAAAATACGCAGCAGAAATAACCGAGTTAGTAAATAAAAAGTTCAATTTGAAATTAAAAGTAAGTCAAATAGAAACTTGTAAAAGAAATCATCATATTAGAAGTGGAATAGACAGCCGATTTCCAAAAGGGCATATACCTGCTAATAAAGGAAAAAAAGGAATGAGTCCGGAACAATATGAAAAATGTAAACCTACTATGTTCAAAAAAGGACAAGTACCACAGAATCATAAACCTGTTGGAAGCGAAAGAATAGATCGAGATGGATATGTTTTAGTAAAAGTAGCAGAGCCAAATAAGTGGAAATTAAAGCATAGAATTTTATGGGAACAGGCCAACGGACCTATTCCCGAAAAACATAGATTAGTATTTGCAGATGGAAATAGGCAAAATATATGTTTAGAGAATTTAATACTTGTATCTTATGCTGAATCGTTAATAATGAGCCGCAGGAACTTATTTAAGGAAAATGCTGAACATACAAAAGTAGGAGCAAACATAGCAAAATTACTAAACAAAGCAAAGGCAAGGTAAAAGAAATAAATATGAAAAGTAAAGATTATGAACAACTATATTATGATGCACTATATGAGAATAGACAACTAAAAAACAAAATAAAAGAATTAGAAAACGAAATCCAGGACTTAAATATCTGCAGAACAAAAAGAAATATTGATTTACAAAAATATATATTGCTGCAGGTAGAAAGGAGAAAAAATGGCAAAAAGTAATACTTGCGAACAATGTATAAATTGCGAATATTTAGAGCATGGAGATATGGCTTGCGAGCAAAAAGATGATGTTCTAGTTTATGAAAATTTTATTCCGACAAAAGATTATATGTGGTGTAAAAATAAAAAGTTTGAAGAAAGGTAGTGATACAAATGAAAATGAAAATTTACGATAAAGAAATGTATAAAAGAAATGAAACTATAAAAGATGCGATTCTTGTATTATTTATATTTTTAGTAGGTTATGCAGTAGGCTGCTTGGCCATAAATGAGGATCTAAAAATACAAAACCAGGAAAAGCAAGAACATATTGTAGAACTTGAAAACATAGTAGAGCAGCAAGAAGTAAAAATAAATGAACAATACATAGAGTTAGATTCACTAAGAGAAAGTGTTTATATGCTTCAAATGTATGGAAAGTAGGTGTTACAAATGTTTAATTTTTTATTTGGTTTTATTGTAGGAATTTTAATAGGAACAATAGTAGGAACTGGGCTTATGTGTATATTACAGGTAATAAAGGAGGATGATTAACGATGGCATCATTAGAAATAAGTGGAGAGAAAACAGGAATAATATTTAGTTTTAGAGGTAAAGGACAAATGCCTTTATTTATGATAATAAAAGAATATTTTGATAAAAATGGAGAAGTTGAATTTGCAAAAGTATTATTTGAAATAGAAGGAAGAAAGTGTAAAAAAGAAATAAGAAAAATAGAAAGAGGTGAGAGTTAGAATGCCAACTGAAGATATTAAACAAGAATTAGGAAATGTATTTATTAAAAATGCAGATGGAGAAATACAAGAACTAAAAGGTGTTACAAATTTAGAAGCAAAAGTTGAAAATAATGACGATGCCCTGGATGCTATGAAGTATGCAACTGAAACTATGAAAGAAGGAACATTAAATATTACTATTTCAAGAGAATCGTCGATTAAAATGCAAAGAATGATAGGAATTAACAAAATATCTAGAAAAAGGTTTATTAAGCTGTTAATGGGATGCAGAATACAAAGAAATGATGCCACAAAATTTGCAGATATAGTTAGAAAAATGGAATTTGGTTATTGTCCACTTATGGCCCAAACAATACTAGAATATTGCATAAAGCAAATAGAGGAGGCGAAAAATGAAAACAGAAAGAACTAAAAAATTAGAACAATTATTAGAAATGAAATTCGATAAACGCAACGATTTTTATGTATTTGAATGCACGATCGGATGGTATGGTGGAGAAATTGTAGATTGTATTAAATATAATTGCCAAAGAGAAATAAGTTGCTATGAAATAAAACAATCAAAACAAGATTTTCATAGTAAAAATCATTTGACTTTTATTGGACATAAAAATTATTTTGTAATGCCTTATGAATTATATCAGCAAGTAGAAAAGGAAATTCCGGTTGGAATAGGTGTTTATGTGGCTATTGATAGATTAGAGCCAAAAGAAGAGGTAACCTACGATGGAGGTTTCAAACATACTAAATACTGGACAGAACTCGTTGATGGACTAAAAGAATTATATTGCATAAGGCCTGCAAGAAGCAGGGATCTAAAAGCAGACAAGGAAGTTATTTTGTCATCTATGTTAAGGAGTATGCAAAGGGATAGGGCGTATGCTCTACCACAAGAATAAAACTTGGAGGATTAGTAGTATGAATAAAAAGGAAGAATTAAAAAAAGAATCTGAAGAAGAAAAAGCAAAAGCTCAAAATATTCAAAAGTTTTTAATGAGTGTGGCTAATAATATAAAAAATGCTTACCAAGAAAGAGAAAGAGAATATTTTGACTTGCAGCTTACTATATCAGATAATGCAAAATACACAAATTGTATTACAAAAAACATGATGAAACTACCAATGGAAGCACAAATAGAAATATTAAGAACACTAGCAAAAACAGGAGAAGTATCCAAAAAAATCTGTGAAAGATACGATCTTGATGTAGAGGAATGGTAATATATGATAATTGATTTTTTCACAAGAAAAGAAATAAAAGACGATGGCAGATGTGATAATTGTAAATATAATGTTCGGATATAAGATAGAAAATCCTAATATTATATGGTGCGATAAATATATAAATTATAGATACAAAATGAGCTGCAACTGTAATTATTATAAATTTAGGTTAGGAGGTGATTAAGTGAAATATGTAGCAAGTGTTAGTTTTGGTAAAGACAGTCTGGCTATGTTGTTATTACTTATAGAAAAAAAGTACAAATTAGATGAAGTAATATTCTACGATACAGGAATGGAATTTAAAGCAATATATAACACAAGAGATAAAATAAAAGAATTATTGAATAGTTTAAAAATAAAATATACTGAATTAAAGCCAAAAGAACCTTTTTTGTATAAGATGAGATTGAAAGAAGTACATAAAAGAGATGGCACAATTCAAAATGGATATGGTCTATGCGGTGGCAAATGCAGGTGGGGAACATCAGAAAAAAATAATACTATATCTAAATATTTAAAATCACATTATGGACAAGATTATAGGGAGTACATAGGAATTGCGGCTGATGAGACCAAGAGAATTGAAAAGGAAAGAACCATACATAAATTATTACCTTTATTAGACTGGCGGAATGACCGAAAAAGACTGTTTGAATTATTGCTATAACCAAGGTTTTGAATGGAAAGAAAATGGAATAAGGTTATACGATATTTTAGATCGAGTTTCTTGTTGGTGTTGTACGAATAAAAATAAGAAAGAACTAAATAATTATAAAAAATATTTACCAGAATACTTTGAAAAACTTTATACGCTAACTTACACAATATGGCTTTATGCTAATAGCGATGCATTAACAATTTCAACAAGTAAATTTTTAAGAGAGCTAGAAAAAATAAAGAAAGAGGAGGGATAATCTTATGAAAATATTAAAAAAGTTTCTTATGGGAATAGGCTTATTGTTTTTTGTAAATAGCATAGTTAACCTTATTATGTGTTTCTTCGTAAAATGGGGAATAAGTATAGATAGTATATTTTTACTATATTTTTTAAGCGGTTGCTCCTGTGGATATATTTTAAATAAATTGTATGAAAAGGAGAAGGATGAATAATGGAGAGCAGAGTTGAAAGAAAAAGCATTTTATCGGGTATAGATACAATAATAAACATTTTACAGGATATAAAAAAAAGCGGAGATGCCGACAAATACAGAATGGTTGCAGAAATAACACCTTTTTATATGGAAGATCATACAAAAGGACCTTTAATAATGAAATCTAAAATTGGAAGTAAGTTAAAAATCATAATAACAGAAGGGGAAACAGCAAATATAACAAGATCATATATTAATGAAAACATATACAGAGATGAAGAATGCGATGCATATAATATAGGCAATGCTGGATGTTCAAATTATTTATAAAAAGGAGGATAAAATATGAAATGTACAGGTGATGAATGGGATCATTGCAGAGTAGAAAAAATGGGATGCTATGGTTGTTATTATAATGAAAATGATATTAAAACATCAAAGAAATGGTTATCGGCATTAGAAGTGAATAGCGAATTTGAGGCAAGCTCAAAAGAATATATTTTGTCATATATAGAACAATTAGAAAAGGAAAATAAAGAACTAAAAAAGAATCAAAAAGAAAAAGCTGTTGAAGATAACGAATTAAAAAAAATCCTAGAAAGCAAAAATAAAATTAAAGTATTAAATTTCAAAGGAGAAAATTAAATGGAAGAAATAAAAGTAAGAGCTTATAATATACAACACTTAAAAAGACAAATAATTGGAAGAAGAGATACAACTATTTTCATATCGCATACTTGTTCGGAGCAAATCAGAAAAATGGACTACAATGATTATTTAGAACTAGAAGAAAATTTGAAAATTAGAAATATAAAACTACAGGAGGATAATAGAGTATGATTTTTAATAAAAAGTACAAAGAAAAGTACAATAAATTAAAAGAGGAAATAGAAAAACTTGATGATAGTTTATATTGCCAAATACAATTATACGATAATAGAGCAGATACAAAATACCACAGGGGAATAAAAGATGCATTAATTAGTGTAAGAAGAACACTAACTGAAATTTTAAGAAAGGTGGGAAAATAAATAATGGATATTGAAGATATGAAAAAATTAAAAGGGTATTTTCAAAAAGCGGGTACAATACTAGGAGACATGATTAAACTAAAAGAAAAGCTAAGTCAAACAGAAGATGAAAAAGAATTAGAAAAAATACAAAATAAACTTGAAGAAAAACTTGGAAATTTTATGGTACAGATGCTTAAAATTCAACAAATACAATAAAAAAATAGGAGTTTGTTAGTGAAAGTAAAAAATATTGTAACGATGGATGAGGAATTAACTTTCCTGGATGCAGAAATATTAAATTGCAAAAATAAAAGAGAACTAGATAAGGCCATAAGAAATAATAAAATACTTATGGTTATGGACAAACGGAGAAATATACAATTTGAATTCGACATACATTATATTTTATCAATTATAAGGAGTAAACATTGAATGAAAATATTTAGATTTATGAGTAAAAAGGAATTTGAAAAATACAAAAATGGAGAAACATTAAAGAACAATACAATACATAAGGGAAAAACAAATTCAATAGGATTTTGTTTCCTGGATGCTGAAGAATATACACCGGAGAAAGCATTACATTTTTTAAGTGGAATAGTTACTTTTGATATATGTACAGTATTTGAAACGGAAAAGAAACTGAATAAAACTTATGGAGTATATGCAAAGCCAATAAAAAGTACAGGCAACCCTTTTGAAGATTTATTGAATATATTTGCTGGATATATGGATAATTTTACAGCAAATGAATATTGCACAACTAAATACAGCAATAAAGATTTTAAGCTGTTAAAGTACAGCGAAAATATATGGGAACAATGGGAGCCAAAAGAAGAACAATCGAAAATTAAATGGAGAGAAGGTGTTCTAAATGAAAAAGAAGCGTGAAGAAAAACCCGAAAAAGAAATAGTTAACGAGCCAAAAGCAGTAGATCCTAAATTAACATGGGTACACATTATAGTTTCATTAGGAAAGCCATTATGGGATGCAGACTCAAGAAAATGGAGAGTTCTTAATGGATACCAGTCAATATTAGGAAATCAGCAGAACCAAATGTTTTTTGAAGTAACATTTACAGATACGCCATATTGGGAAAACTTTATGGAAAAAAACTTATATTTTAATATTCCTACAGAAAAGGAGAATATAAAAGATGATGGAAATAAAGGAAGCGATGAAAAAGGCAAACGAACTAAAACAGAAAATGAAAAATAAACAATATATCCAAGTAAGAAAAGATAGTACAGATAGTTATGGATATATAGAAGCAATAGATACATTAGTAAAGGAATTGAAAATGTATCAAAGATAAAATAGGAAAAATTGTATTATAGATCAAGAATCGTAAAACTAAAATGTACCAAAGTATAGAGCTTGCAATTTCCTAAAAAGGAGAGGATTTTGTATGGAAAAATTAGAAATATCTGAAAAAGATAGCAAAATGCTAGAGTTTATGGAAAAAATGGTCGCCGAAGGTGTGGCCAGAGGAATAAAACAAGGGATTGAGCAAGCTAAGAATGAAGAACGATTAAGAGAAAGATTAACTTACGATATAAAGTTAAAAAATACAAGATTATTACTAAAGAATTATAGAAAATTTGTTAGTTTCTGCAAACAGGCTACTGTAAGCGAAAAGGAACTAGAAACCGCAACAGTAGACGAAATACTAGATAAATTATATTGCGAGGCATACGATGAAGTGACAGTAGTACAGTCTATTTTAGCATCTAAAAAAAGAACTGAAATAATAATGACTCATATTGAAAAAATTAAAAATTTTTATATTTTTGATGCAGATAGTAGTAAAAATGACGAGAAACGCAGACGAGCACACATTTTAGACGACTTATACATAAAAGGTAAAAAACAACCTCGTGTGTCCGAAATTGCAAAAAGATATCACATAAGTGAAAGACAAGTAAATCGAGATAAAAATGCTGCAATAGAAGAGATTGCAATTTTAATGTTTGGAATAGATGGAATAAGAAAAATGTAAAAAATCATGTCCGAAAGTTGTCCTTGACACGGCATAATCAATAATCTATAATGATAGTGTGAAAAAATATAAATTACAAAATATTCAATCCCCTAAAGACCTGCAGAAGGTCTTTTTTATTTTGGGAAAGGAGTTTAATGAAACAATTTAAGAGCTTCTATAAGGAAGTAGGCGGAAACGAAGGCAGTAAATGCAGATATCCAATTAGAATGGATACATACGGATGTCGGTTGCAGCCATGATTGCAAATATTGCTACGCTAAATCCCTATTGAGTTTTAGAGGCTTATGGAACCCGCAAAATCCAAGTATTGCTAATATTGAAAAACTAAAAAGGAAAATAAACAAATTACCAAAAGGAACAATAGTAAGACTTGGAGGAATGACTGATTGTTTCCAACCAATAGAACTGTATAATCGAGTAACTTATAAGATTATAAAATACCTTAATAAAAGAAAAATAGGGTATTTAATAGTTACTAAATCAGATATTGTTGCAAACGATGAGTATTTGAAAATCTATGATAAGGATCTGGCACATTTTCAAATAACGATTACTACTACTAATGATAGTAAGTCGTTAGAATACGAAAAGGCAGTAGTTCCAAGCAAAAGAATAAAGGCAATTGAAAAACTATATAGCAACGGATTTGATGTTCAAGTTAGATTAAGCCCTTTTATTTACGAATATATAGATTTTGAAATACTTAATAACATAAAGTGCAATAAAATACTGGTTGAATTTCTTAGAGTGAATCATTGGATTAAGCAATGGTTTGATATAGATTATTCAAATTATACAGTAAAGCATTCCGGGTATGAGCATTTGCCTTTAAGCATTAAAAAAGAATATCTGCAGAAAATCACAGGCTTTGAAAAAATAAGCGTATGCGAAGATGTAGATGAACATTTTAATTATTGGAAAAGCAGCGTTAATTACAATAAAGATGATTGCTGCAATTTAGGAGGTTGAATATGAAAATTGAAAAAGTAAATATTGATAGCATTAAGGTTTATCCTAATAATGCTAAAATTCACACAGCAGAACAAATTGAAGAAATTAAAAAATCAATACAAGAGTTCGGTAATAACGATCCTATTGCCATTGATGAAAAAGGTTTTATCATTGAGGGTGAGGGAAGATATTTAGCACAGAAAGATATGGGCATAAAGGAAATAGAAGTAATAAAACTAACCCATTTATCTGAAGAACAAAAAGTTGCATATATGCTAGTACATAATAAACTAACTATGAATACTGGATTTGATATTGATTTATTGGAAGAGGAGCTTTCAAAAATATCTAACATAGATATGAAAGAATTTGAATTTGACATAAAAAAATTGGAAGAAGAACTTGAAAATGAAGAAAAAGAAGCAAATATATCAACAGAAAGTAGCTTTAATTATAAAGAGCAATATGGAGTTATCGTTATATGCAAAGATGAAGCAGACCAGGAAAAAGTATATAATGAGTTACAAGAAAAAGGCTACGAGTGCAAGGTGGTGACAACATAAAATGGGAGATCTAACAAAAATAGAAATTCATAATCGAGTTCAAGACTTTAATAGTTACAGAGCAGCAAGAGTAAAGTCATTATTCAATGCGGAAAGCGGATGCAATTTTGATTTGGAAGCAGAAATTGATATCTCTGGAGACTGGCAAATAGGAGTTGTAGTAGGACCATCTGGAAGCGGAAAATCAAGTATTGGTAAAGTTATATTTGGCGAAAACCTTATTCACGATTACACAAAAGGTTGGGCCGATGACAAGCCAATAATTGATGAAATAGCACCAAATGGAGACTTTAATGAAGTTACTGGAGCTCTTGCAAATGTCGGACTAGGAGATGTGCCTGCGTGGTTGAGACCATTTAGAGTATTATCTAATGGTGAGCAATTTAGAGCAGGACTTGCCAGGTTAATTTGTGAAAAGCCTAAAAAGGTTGTAGTAGATGAATTTACATCAGTAATTGATAGACAAATAGCAAGAATTGGATCGCAAGCATTTCAAAAAGCGTGGAGAAGAACAAATCCAGGCGGAAAGGTGGTGTTATTAACCCCACACTACGATATATTGGACTGGGTAAAACCGGACTGGGTATTTGATACAAAAACAAAAATATTTGAGCGTGGGTTACCCAGGCAAAGACCAAAAATTGACCTCCAAGTTTTCAAGGTCAACCAAAGTTACTGGAAGTATTTTAAGCCACATTATTATTTGAATTTACCTATGCCACCTTGTGCGGAATATTTTATTGGAGTTGTAGATGGAGAACTAGCTTGTCATGTAGCAGTTGCTCCATTTTTTACATCTAATGGGTATAGGGCCACAAGGTTAGTTACTATGCCAGAGTGGCAGGGTGCAGGCGTAGGAGTAAGATTTTTAGAGTGGGTTGCTCAATATCATTTAGAGGGAAATGGAAGATGTAATAAAAAATATCCTACATACTTTCATACATCGCATCCTCAATTATGTATGGCCTTAAGAAAAAGTAAAAAATGGGTACAAACAAGTGCAAACCTGTATGGCGGAAATAAAACAAAAAGTTCAAAATCTATTATGAAATCTAGAATAAAACATAATGGAGAAATGACTGGTTGTGGTTCCGGATACGGAGGACATTTTAGAGCAGTCCAAGGGTTTAAGTATATAGGAGGTCAGCAATTATGAATATATTTATATGCGGTCAAAAGAGCTTTGGAAAAGAAGTATTAAAGGCTTTATACGAAAGAGGACATAATATTGTAGGAGTTGCACCACCTCCACAAGAAAAATATTACGATAAAATGCAAGGATATGCGATAAAATTAGGAATTCCTGTTATTAGTGATTGTGATAAGTTAGTGTCTCGAGATATACCAGAAAATACAGAATTAGTAATTGCAGCACATTCACATTGGTATATTTCTACAAAGATAAGGGAAAAAGCAAAATACGGAGCAATAGGTTTCCACCCATCACTACTTCCAAGGCATCGTGGCCAGGACGCAGTTAGGTGGACAGTTGCTATGCAAGATGCAATTACCGGAGCAACTGTTTTCTGGTTAGATGATAGTGTAGATGGAGGAGATATATTCCTACAAAGAACACTATTTGTCGATAAAAGTTGGAATTATCACGACTTATGGAGAACGATATTTCCAATAGGAGTAGAAATGATTTGTGAAGCAGTAGATTTAATAGAAGAAGGCAATACTGTAAAGATTCCACAAGAAGAAAAATATGCTACTTGGGAGCCATCTTATACAAGTACAAGGCTAAAAAGAAACGAATTACTACAAATCGGTAATGGAATAAATATTTAAGAAGGTAGGTGGGTGATATGATGTGATAGAAGATAAAAGCAAAATTTCAAAAATTAAAAAAGATTATATGGCAGGAAAGACATACAACCAAATTGCAAAAAAACATGATGTCACTTATAACGAAGTCCTTTATTTAATAAAAAAACAAAATTGGAAAAGAAAAAGTAATTTAAGTAAAGTAAAAAAAGGAAATCAAAATGCAAAAGGAAATAAAGGTGGTCCAGGAGCAGAACTAGGAAATAAAAGAGCCTTAACAACAGGCGAGTATGAAACAATATATGATGACTTACTTACTGATGAAGAAAAACACATAATGGAACAATTTGAACTAGATAATAAAAAAGAGCAAATATTATCGGAAATAAAAATATTGACTATTAGAGAAAGGCGAATGCTTGCAAAAATTAAAAAGCTGCAAGAAGGAAAAGAAATGAACATTGTAAGAATGACCAAAAGTTCATCTAATAATATTGCTTATAGAAATAATGGAACACTAACAACAACAGAAGCAGAAAATACAATAAATATTTTACAACGATTAGAAGAGGCACTTACAAGAATACAAGAGGCCAAAAGGCGATATATAGACAGCTACCATAAGATTGAAAATGATAATAGAAAACTTGAATTAGACTTGATTAGATTAGAAAGGGAAGTTGCAAAAGAAGGTTCTTCAGATCCGGAAAATATCAAAGATGATAGCTTCATAAAAGCATTAGACGATAGTGTAGAAAGTACATGGGATGATTATGAAGAAGAAGGATAATCTAAATTTAGATGAAAGGATTGCTAATCTAAGAAATCAAGTAATGCAAAATGCCATAAAATTGCGAAAAAGAATAAAAAATGGCACAGTATTCAAGTTTAAGAAGTTTAGTAAAAAGCAAAGAAAAATACTAACTTGGTGGAATGATAAAAGCCCTGTTAAAGACAAAAATGGAATAATTGCAGATGGTAGTATTAGGGCTGGAAAAACATTATCTATGTCATTGTCATTTGTATTATGGGCAATGACAAAATTTAATGGCCAAAACTTTATTATGGCCGGAAAAACAGTAGGAGCATTTCGAAGGAATGTTCTTTTTTGGCTTAAGTTAATGTTGCGAGTGCAAGGATATCACATAAAAGATAGAAGATCCGACAACCTAGTAGAAATATCAAAAGGAGAAAGGATTAACTATTTTTATATTTTTGGTGGTAAAGATGAGCGAAGCCAGGATTTAGTACAACGGAATTACAGCAGCAGGTGTATTTCTAGATGAGGTAGCACTTATGCCAGAGTCCTTTGTAAATCAAGCAATAGCTCGTTGTAGTGTTAAAGGTAGCAAATACTGGTTTAACTGCAACCCAGAAGGGCCTAACCATTGGTTTAAGGTAAACTGGATAGACAAGGCAAAAGAAAAAGGCATTATATACCTTCATTTTACAATGGATGATAATTTAAGTCTTGATGAAGCTACAAAAAATAGATATCGACAAATGTTCGTTGGAGTTTTCTATCAAAGATTTATTTTAGGATTATGGGTACTTGCAGAAGGTATTATATACCCTAACTTTGACAAATTAAAACATTGTATTAAAGCTGCAGATATTCCAAATAAATTTGATTATTTTTATGTAACATCAGATTATGGAATTACTAATCCACAAGTTTTTTTACTTTGTGGAATAAAGTACATAAAGGGTAAGCCTCATGTTTATATACTTGAAGAATATTACAATAAAGGAATTAAAAAAAATAAAGAAGGACAGGAAGAACATATTACAAAAACTGACGATATGTTTTTAAGGGACTACAAGAAGTTAATTAAAGATATAGATATTAGAAAGGTTATTATAGATCCTTCTGCTACATCTTTAATAAATTTATTTAGGCAAAACGGCATTAATGTAAAAGAAGCAGACAATGCTGTTATAGATGGAATAAATCTTGTTTTAAATTGGCTAGACGAAGAAAGAATCCATATAGTAGCTGCAAAATGCCCTAACTTAATAAGAGAATTTGCAAGTTATATTTGGGACTCAAAAGCACAAGAAAAAGGAGAGGACAAGCCAATTAAACAAAATGACCACGCATTAGATGCTTTAAGATACTTATTACAAACATTATTCCCTAATAAGAAGAGGGGAGCATATTTTGTGAAATAAAGGAGAGAACAAAAATGATAACAGAAATGGACAAAGTAAAAATGATAATATCTGAAGGTGCTAAAAAAGGTATGGTATTATCAAAATTTATTAATTTACAAATTAATGATTTTAAGGAAGCAAAATCATATAAAGAAATGCTACTAGGTAGCAAATACTTTAAGAATGAAGGAGATATTGTAGATAGAAAAAGATACTTCATAAATGAAAATGGAGTAGAAGAAGTAGCTCCTCATGCTAAATTATATAATTTGCAGCATCCAATACTTTATAAAATGATAAATCAAAAGGCCGGATATTTGTTAAGGAAAAAGCCAACAATAAAACAAGTAATTGCAAAAGATGAAAAAGAGGATGAAAATTACAAGGAAATATTAAAAGGATTATTTAACAATAAAATGCATAAAAGACTTAAATATACATTAATTGAAGCGGTAAAAAGAGGAATTAGTTGGTGGCAATTATATATTGATACAAACGGGGATTTAAAAGCAAGATTAAGATATGCAACAAGAATAATACCTTTGTGGCAAGATGAGGAACACGAAATATTAGATGCTATAATAATGACTTATGATGTAGAAGTATATACAAGTGAAACAGAAAGAAGTAAAAAAACAAAAGTAGAATATTGGGACTTAGATGGTGTTAGATATTATATTTATGATGGAGACTCTTTAATTGAAGATGTAGAAGAAGTAGAAAAAAGAAAAGACCTAGAAATAAGAAAAGATAGCGAAGGAGTCACTATTCTAGCACATTTCAAAATTGGAAATACACTTCATAATTGGACTAAAATACCATTTGTTTATTTTAAGTATAATGGTGATGAAATGCCGCTAATTCATTTATTAAAATCACTAATTGATTGTTATGATGAATTATGTTCTAGGACAGGAGAATCAATTTATGAAGCACCAGATGGAGTAAATGTTGTAAAAAATTATGAACCTAATGCAGGAACCTTCCAAAAAAATCTGCAAACATACAATACAGTATTTTTAGGTGATGATGGAGAATACGATAGAAAAAATGTAGAATTAAAAATTGAAGCATTTAAGAGTTTTATTGAACAATTAAGAAAAGACATATATGAAGGCGGTTCCGGAGTAGATACACAAAGCGAAAAATTTGGAACACAAGAATCTGGAGTGGCATTAAAACAACTATATGCTGATTTGGATCTAGACTGTGGAAATATAGAAACAGAATTCAAAAGTAGTTTGGAATATTTTATGTTTTTCTATAATAATTGGGTAGAAATGACAACTGGAAAAGATTATTCAGATACAGAAATAGAGTATGTATTTAATAAAACAATGACAGTAAATGAAAAAGAATTGATAGAAAATTGCGTAAATAGTTTAGAAATATTAAGTAAAGATACAATTTTATCAAGACACCCTTATGTTAACGATGTAGAAGATGAAAAAGAAAAATTAGAAAAAGAAAGAGAAGCAGAGGAAGCCAAAGCAGAAACAGAGTACGATAAAATACTAAAGGAATTAAAAAACAATCCTAATAAGCAAGATGGTGCAAAAGTTGGTGATGAATAATGAGCAGTAATGCAGAATATTGGATTAAAAGATTTGAAGAATTAGAAGAAGCACAATTACTTAACGAAGCAAAATATGTAACAGAATTGCAAGAATTATATGAAAGAGCATTGAGTGATATAAAAAAGGAAATAAATAACTGGTTAGTTAGATTTGCTGTAAATAACCAAATAACTCTAAAGGAAGCAAAAAAATGGCTAAATACAAGTGAACTGAAAGAGCTAAAATGGGATATTGAAGAGTATATAAAATATGGAAAGGAAAATGGCATTGATCTAATATGGAAAAAAGAATTAGAAAATGCAAGTGCAAAGGTCCATATTTCACGATTAGAAGCATTAGAAATGCAAGTGCAGCAGCAATTGGAAAATTTATATTACAACGAAGAACAAATGACAAGGGAATTTATTATTGAATCATATAAGGATACATATTATAAAACTGCTTATGAATTACAAAAAGGCTCTAATGTTGCATTTAGATTTGCATTATTAGATCTAAATACTATAAACAAAATTATATCTAAGCCGTGGACAACGGATGCACAAACATTTTCTGATAGAATTTGGAAAAATAAAAGGGCTCTAATAGATACTTTACAAAAAGACCTGGAAAAAGCCGTAGTAGGAGATGCCGAAAAAGTAATTGATAAAATAGCAAAGGATTTTAATGTTAGCAAAAATAAAGCCGGAACATTAGTAATGACAGAATCGGCGTTTTTTACAAGTACAGCAAGAAAAGATTGCTTTGATAACTTAGGAGTAGAAAAATTTATAAATATAGCAACATTAGATTCTAGGACATCAGAAATTTGTAGAGAAATAGATGGTACAGTATATGATATGAAGGACTTTAAGGTAGGAGTAACTGCACCGCCATTTCATGTTAGATGTAGAACTACTTATGGCCCATATTTTGAAGATGAGTTCGAATTTGGAGAAAGAGCAGCAAGGAATACTGATGGAAAAACTTATTATGTGCCAAGAAATATAAAATATAATGAATGGTTAGAAAAATATGTTTACTCGGATCCGGAAACAAAAAAAGCATTTGAATTAGATATAAAAATGAATAAAAATAAATCATCTGACTATAAGCAATATAATAATTATAGAGACTTATTAGGAAATGATGTTCCAAGTACATTTGCAGAATTTCAAGAAATGAAGTATAATGATATTGATAAATGGAAAAACTTAAAAGCACAATACTCTGATGCATTAGGAATAGAAACTGAAGACAGAGCAAGGACATATATTAACAATGTAAATAAAACAATAAATCCAGGAAAGCAAGACAAGCATATAAAGGGCAGCAATAATTATGTTGAAGGAAAAAGTTATTTAACAATATCTAAAGAAAAAGCACAGGATCTAATAAATCAATATGCAGGAAAAGGAACACTTGAGTTTAGCGATAGTGGTAAATGGAATAAACGAGAAATAATAACTACAGATGAGCAGATAGGATTTGTAAAGACTAAAAACGGAGAAATAAAAACTAATAGTTTCAAAATTCATTATAGTAAAAGTGGAACACATATAGTTCCATATAGGAAAGGTGGCAATTAAATGAAAGGTAAAAATCTAGAAGAATTATTAAATAAAAAAGTAAAAATAAAAACATATAGCAATAATGAATATATGGGCCGAGTTACTGGTTATGTTCCTGCAGCAGATAATGAACCCGAGGTAGAAGAAATAGGAATTCTAAACGAAAAAGATAACAAAAATTACTCACTATTTGAAAATGAAATTGCAAAATTAGATATAATCGATTAAAAAAATGTAGTGGCGGAATAGACAATTCTAGATTGATTTTAGAGTTGGTAAAACTGAATGGCGATAGCATCTTGCGTTATAAATCGCTAAACAGTAATAGTAGACGCTAAGTGTATGGATAAGATAATTGCCTTAGCATCTGATGTACTTTGACTAGATAAGATGCGATAATAGGTTACAAATTGCCTCTCACTTGAAGTCAAATATAAAGTGTAAAAAGAATTATCATATTAGGTGCAAATCCTAATCTACATTTTAATTAATATGTTATTAAATTTAGACATCTTAAAAGGTGTCTATTTTTTTATATAAAAATTGGTCAAGAGGTAGACCTGAATAATTGCCTCATAATATTTTTACTTTGGAAGATGGAAAACTGCCTAAAAAAGCCTAATTGTAAAAGTATTATAAGAAAAGGAGTATATATGAAAACTGAAGATTTAAAAGCCCAAGGTTTAACAGATGAGCAAATAACATTTGTAATGCAAGAAAATGGAAAAGATTTAAAAGCATTACAAGACGAGAATGCAAATCTAAAAACCGAAAAATCACAATTAGAGAATGACAAAAAAGTGTTAACTAAAGAAAAAGAAGAAAAAGACAAAGCAATTGCAGATTTACAAAAAAATAGTATTTCAAATGATGAATACAACAAAAAAGTAAAGGAAATAGAGGATAATGCAAAAAAAGAGCAAGAAGAATATATTTTTAATGATTTACTAAATAAAGGTCTAGATGAAGCCAAAGTGCTAAAAGACGATCTAACAAGAGAAGCGGTTATTTCATTAATAAATAAGGATAAAGATAAATTAAAGATATCTGATGATAAGAAATCTTTGATTGGATTAAAAGAACTTGCAGAGCAATATAAGAAACAAGCTCCTCATTTCTTTGAAAAGAAAAAAGCAACTGGATATGAACCAGTTGATCCCGATGGAGACAAAGGAGACGATGATGGCGGATATAGTATGGCAACTAATTTCGCCAAAGAGGCTAATAAAAGTGAAAGCCAAGAAAATAAGAGCCAATTTTTTAATTAATTATTTTAGGAGGTAAAAATTATGTTTGTAGAAAAAGAAAGTGTACAAGAAGTTAATTTTTTAGCATCTGCAAAATACTTAAATTACACACGCCAAATTAGTGATAGCGGTGTAGAGGCAGATGAAAAAGGAAGAAAAATAGTTCCAGCAGGTACTGTTTATAAAAATGAAAATGATGTAGCAATCGGTTTAGTATTTGCCGATGTAGATGTTACTCATGGACCACAGCCAGGTGCTGTAATGTACCAAGGAGTTGTTTATAATTCAAGATTACCAAAAAAGGTAACAGAAGATGAAAAGAAAACAATGCCTGGTATTTTATTCAAAGATGATTATGATGCACAAGAATCTACACCCTAGTCCTGCCACGAAAAAAGTAACCGTGGCTTTACCGGAAGGTGAGGTATTAGGAGTAGATGTAAGTACAATTCAAGAAGTTGAATTGAATGATACTAAGGTAACAGGAACATCTAAGTATGTTCAAAGTTTCCCACAATTCGATAAAGAGGCCAAAGGTAACTTCCTAGCATTAAAGTGTGAAGAAGCTGCAAAAGGCGATAGTATTGAATGGGAATTATCAGAAGCTCAAACAAAAGGTTCTGGAACATTAGATGAGGATGGTATTTTAGTAGTAAAAATTCATTCTAATACACAAACCATAACCTTTAAGAATGGAGAAACAAGTAAAAAAATTGATTTAACTGGATTAACATTAAGTCCAGCAGAATAATTAAATTATTAAAAAATTAAAAAAGGAGAGTGTTTATTATGCCAAAAAGTATAGCGGAATTATTTCCACAACAAGAAATATTAAATTATTTGAAAGAAAGAAAATTTAAAGCTATGATGGGAGAAGAATTGTTCCCAGAAGTAAAAAAACAATCATTAAAATTTGATGTATTAACAAATAAAAGCAGAACACCAGTAACAGCAAGTGTTCATGCATTTAATACTGAAGCTGAAATCGGACAAAGAGAAGCTGAAAAAATGGCAATCGAGGCTTGCTTAATTAAGAGAAAAATGCAATTAAAAGAAGAAGATATAATTGCTTTACAAGCTCCAAGAAATGAAGCAGAAAGAAATTACTTAATGAGAGAAGTATATAACGACATCGAGAATCTAGTACAAAGTGTTAAGGCAAGAATAGAAAGAATGAGAATGGAAGTAACAGCAACAGGTAAACTTACATTAAAAGAAAATGGATTAAATATTACTGTTGATTATGGTGTTCCAGATGATAATAAAATATCAAATGTAAATTGGGATCTAGAAAGTGCTAACCCAATTCAAGATATGATTAAATGGAGAAATCAATTAGATAGTGCTCCTGGAAGAATATTAACATCTAACACTATTCTAGCAAAAATCTTATCAAATAAAGCTGTTGTAAATGCATTATTTGGAAAAGATAGTTCAAGAATTGCTAGTGTAGGAGAATTGAATAACTACTTAAATCAATTAAAACTTCCTAGCATTTATACTTATGATGAAAAATACAGAAAAGAAAAAGACAACGGACAAGGATACGACAAATTTAGATACTTCCCAGAAAATGCATTTGTAATGTTACCAAGTGATCCATTAGGAGAAACTCTATATGGACCAACTGCAGAAGAAATAAGATTAACTGGAAACCCATCAGTTGATATGAAATCTGTAGGCAAAATATTAGCAATGGTATATGATGAAACATTAGATCCAGTAGGTACATGGGAGAAAGCTGTTGCTACAGCAATTCCATCACTAAACTGTGCTGATGAGATATTCCAAGCTACTATAAATCTTGCTTAATAAGTAGGGCTTTTTGCTCTACTTATTTAATTTTATAAATTGGAGGTAATAAAATGAAAACTGTAAAAGTTAAGGGAATAGGAGTACAAGTGCAAGGTATTTCTTATTTCAAAAATGATGTATTTGATGTAACTGAAGAAGATTATGAACCAATAAAAGACTTTGTAGAGGTAATCAAAGAAGATGTACTAACAACTAATGAAAATGACAGAATAATTATGATAAAAGTAGAAGATGAAACAATAGATTTAGAGGAAGCTAAAAAGTATTTGTATGAATGCTTATTAAGATTCGGCAAAGTATTAGAGCCTGCAAAGGATGAAAAGGAAACGGAAGATCCAGAAGGTTCTGATGAAGAAGATGAAGAACTAGAAGCATTGAAAGATAGAGCAAAAGAACTAGAAATTAAAATAACTGCTAACATGAAAAAAGAAACTATCATAAAAAAGATAGAAGAAGCTGAAAAAGCAAAAGAGGGACAAGGCCAAAATCCAGAAGGAGAGTAGGTGATAATATGGTAGTTTTAAATGAAATAAAAAATAAAACTAGTATAGATATTAACTATATGATTACTAGATTAAAAAAGATGTTGGGAACTGAAAAAGAAGAAGATATACAAAA
>CANRQH010000005.1 GCA_947632745.1 uncultured Clostridia bacterium
ACCCATTACTAAATAGCATATCATAGAAAAAACTTTAAATTTTTTTAAATCTATTGAATTTAAAACTATACCTAAAATTGCAATTGCCCATATTATGCCAAATATAGACCAACCAAAAGCAGGATTATATTCTCTTAATGTACAAAGTGCAAATGGTGTATAAGAACCAGCAATAAGTAAAAATATGGCACAATGGTCTAAAATTTGAAATACCTTTTTTGCTGTAGAATTTGGTTTTAGTCCATGATAAAGGCTAGACATAGTGTAAAGTAAAATCATCGTAACTCCATAAATAGAACTTGCAACAACTCCATAAGGATTATGGTGAATAGCTGCAAATACTATGCAAAGTACTAAAGCTACAACTCCAAGTGCAGCTCCTACAATATGAGAGGTCATATTAAAAATTTCTTCACCTTTTGTGTAAGTAGGTAATATTCGATCTTTTAATTTAATTCTTTTCATAATAAATTATTCTCCATCAATCTAGTTTTTAATACTATATCATAAAGTTTTTAAAAATGCAATATATTTTTCATTTTATATGTGCAAAAGTGTATATGTATGCAAAAAGGCATAATTCAAAGAAAAAATATTTTTTAAATTTAATGTACACAAAATCCCACCAAAAATATTAAAAAAAGGAGTAGAATTTGTAGATTTTTTTAGTATAATGTGTTATACTGTGAAGAGTATTATAAGTAAAAAGCAAAAATGAAAGGAAAGCAAAAATGAACGAACTACAAGAAATAGAAGAACAAAAACAATATATAAAAAAAGTTTCAAAAATAAATGAAAACAAGAATTTAAAATACACAATTTTAACAATGGGATGCAAACTAAATGAAAATGATTCAGAAAAAATTTGTGGCATGTTAGAAGAAATGGGTTACAATAGAACAGAAGACATAAACAAAGCAAATTTAGCAATATTTAACACTTGTTGTGTAAGAGAAAATGCAGAAGAAAGATTATTCGGAAAAATAGGTGAGCTAAAAAACATAAAAGAAAAAAATAACTTAATAATAGCAATAGGTGGATGTATGATGCAAGAGCCACATATTTTAGAAAAAATAAAAAAATCATTTAACTATGTAGACATTGTTTTTGGAACACATACTATTCATAAATTACCAGAAGATATATATAAAGTTATAGAAAAACAAAAAAGGGTTGAAGACATAATAGATATAGATGGAAAAGTATATGAAGATTTACCTATTAGAAGAGATAGTAATATTCAAGGTTCTGTTACAATAATGTATGGATGCAACAATTTTTGTAGTTACTGTATAGTGCCATATGTAAGAGGTAGAGAAAGAAGTAGAAAACCTTCAGATATAATAAAAGAAGTAAAAGATTTAGCAAGCAAAGGCTATAAGGAGATAATTTTACTTGGACAAAATGTAAATTCATATTTACGTTCAGAAATGGAAGCAATTGCTAAAGGAACGTTAAAAGATGAAGCAGGAGACTATAAAGAAATAGATTCATTTGCAAAACTTTTAAGAGCAATAAACAAAATAGAAGGAATAGAAAGAATAAGGTTTATTTCTCCACACCCAAAAGACTTTACGAGTGATGTAATAGAAGCAATAAGGGATTGCGAAAAAGTTTGTAAATTCATACACTTGCCGCTTCAATCAGGTAGTACAAAAATGCTTAAAATAATGAATAGAAAATATACAAAAGAACAGTATTTAGACTTAGTAGAAAAAATGAAAAAAGAAATTCCGAATGTTAAATTTTCTACAGACATAATAGTAGGATTTGCAGGAGAAACAGAAGAAGATTTTGAAGACACATTAGATGTAGTAAGAAAAGTTCAGTTTGAGCAAGTTTATATGTTTATATATTCAAGAAGAAAAGGAACACCGGGAGATGAAATGGAAAATCAAATTCCTGAAGAAATAAAACATAAAAGATTTGATAGGTTAAAAAAGTTAGTTGAAGACCAAATTGAAATAGATAACAAAAAATACGTAGGAACAATTCAAAAAGTATTGGTTGAAGGGCTAAGTAAAAATAACGAAAACATGTTAACACGGAAGAACAGAGACAAATAAAATAGTCAATTTTGAGGGAGACAAAAGTTTAATAGGCACTATGCAGGATTTAAAAATTATATCTCAGCATATGTGGTATTTAAGAGGAGAAATTCAATAATCAGAGCACTAGCATTTTGTATTATATTTTAGTTTCAGTAAGAGAAGAATTTTTTACTAGAAAGGAATGGGATTTAATATGAAAATTACAAAAGAAGAAATGGCTTATACAGAAGTTTTAAATGTGCTAAACTATATAGAAAAGGAATATTTAGAAAAAGTTCCAAAAGAAATAATTGATTTTTTAGAAAAAAATTCATTAGAATACCCAATGTGTTTTGATGCAAATGGAGATTTTAAAATTTCTCCACTAGCTGAAGCAATATTGTGTTATATAAATTTAGAATATTGGTGTGATAGTGAAGAAAGAAAAAAATTTATAGAAATATATAAAAGAAATGATGAAAAATTAAGTGAAAGTTATGATATAACTAAAGTTTTTGAAAATAGAAACCAAAAGAAGGAAGAAAACAAAAAACTAGATGAAACCACAAGTTTAATAGAAATAAAAGAAAACTTATTTCAAAAAATAATAAATAAAATAAAAAAATTTTTCAAAAGACAATAAAGAATTGAAAGATTTAAAAATTAAATTTTAGAATATGTGGTATTAAAGAGGAGAACTTATATGATAAGAAAAGAATTTTCAAAAGATATATCTGTTGATATAAGAAAGCCACCTAAAAAAAGAGCAAGAGAAATTGCTGAAATTTGGGGTGAAGATTATGAACCATTAATAAATGTATTGGAATTATGTATAAAAAACGATGTTGGAACTTTAGCATGTTGTGCAGGACATGAAAATGACGAAATCCCGGATTCTTATATATTATTTAAAGCAGATAATAAGGTAGCATATTATATATTAGAATGTATGAGCAAAGATTCTATAACTGATGCAATTACAATAGACAGAAATCCAATTAGTAAAACTCCATCGTTTAGTGTTCATGCTAAATATGAAGATAGAGAAACTTTTTTTAATAGGATATATGCATGTATACAAGAATATTTAAGGGAAAATACAAGAAATAATAAAATAAAAATTAAAGGAATAAATAAAATTAAAAATATATACAAAAGAAATTATAGTGATGAAAGTTTATTAAAAAGGATACTTATCTTAACTAATAATAAATACTTTGGAAGGTTAGTATGTTATGAACCTAAACGTAAAATTTATTATTTTCAAGAAAATGATATAAAAAGTATATATTCAGAAGAAGAAAAAGATATAAAAAGAACATATTCAGAAGAAGAAATTGAAAAAATTTATCCAGATGAATTTTTAATGGATAAAGATTTAAGGGAAAATATGACAGTAATTGGAAGAGTAAAAAGAAAGTGCTTAAACAGCAAATTTGGATTAAACAAAATAGGAGATTTGTTTGAAGAGTTTAAAGGAATAATAAAAGCTGAAATAAGATATAGAAGAGAAGGTTATGTAGAAGAAATAGAAAATAAAAAATCTGAGCAAAGGTAAGCTAAAATAATAAATAATAAATATATAGAAAATTGGACAGGAAGTGAACTAAAATTGGAAATAGAAAAAGAAAAATGCTCACCAATGATGCAAAATTATTTAGAAACAAAGGAGCAATATAAGGACTGTATATTGTTTTATAGATTAGGCGATTTTTATGAAATGTTTTTTGATGATGCAGTACTTATTTCAAGAGTACTAGAACTAACTTTAACAGGAAAAGATTGTGGGTTAGAAGAACGTGCTCCAATGTGTGGAATTCCATATCATGCAGCTGAAAACTATATAGCAAAATTAGTCAACAAAGGCTACAAAGTTGCAATATGTGAACAGCTAGAAGACCCAAAAACTGCAAAAGGTATAGTAAAAAGAGGAATAATAAAAGTTGTAACACCTGGAACTGTTGTAGAATCTAATATGCTTGAAGAAAGAAAAAACAATTATATAATGAGTATATATAAAGCAGGATTATATTATGGAATAGCAATAAGTGACATTTCAACAGGTGAATTTTATTCAACTGGAATAAAAGAAAATAACAACTTTTCTTTATTATTAGACGAAATATCAAGATATACACCTGCAGAAATAGTTGTAAATAACATGATGAATGAGTCAAAAGTAGAAATATCAGAAATTCAAACAAGATTTCCAAATGCATATATTACAACATGTGATGAAGCCTTTTTTAGTGATGATACATCTAAAATACAAAAAGAAATTACTTTAGTAGACAATAAATCAAATACTATAACAGACTTAAATAAACATTTACTTGAAATTTCTGCAATTAATGGTTTAAAAGAATATATAACAAGTACTCAAATGACAGATTTAAGCCATATAAACAAAGTTATAATATATTCAGTTTCTAAATATATGTCTTTAGACATAAATGCAAGAAGAAACTTAGAAATTACAGAAAAGTTAAGAGATAAATCTAAAAAAGGAACACTTTTATGGGTATTAGACAAAACATCAACCTCAATGGGAGGAAGATTGCTTAAACGTTGGTTAAATGACCCATTAATAGATATTAAAGAAATTAATAAAAGGCTAGATTCTGTAGAAGAGTTAAAAGACAACATAATGCTTAGAGGAGAAATAACAGAAAACCTAAAAAAGGTATATGATATAGAACGTTTAGCAGGAAAAATGGCATATGGAAATGCTATTCCAAGAGATATGGTAACTTTAAAAAATTCATTATTAAAATTACCAGAAATCAAACAAATACTATCATCTACGAAGTCAGAATATTTAAAAGAAATATATGAAAACATAGATGAGCTTCAAGACATGTACGAATTAATAGAAAAATCAATAGTAGATGACCCACCAATGACAACGAAAGATGGTGGATATATAAAACTTGGTTATGATGAAGAAATAGACAAACTTAAGTCTGCAACAACAGATGGAAAATCATGGCTTATGAAGTTGGAAGCGGATGAGAGAGAAAAAACAGGAATAAAATCATTAAAAGTAGGATTTAACAAAGTATTTGGCTATTATATAGAAGTTACAAACACATACAAAAAGCAAGTTCCAGACACATATATTAGAAAACAAACTCTAACAAATGGAGAAAGATATATAACAGAAGAACTAAAAAACATGGAAAACCAAATATTAGGTGCAGAAGAAAAAGTAATAAAGCTCGAATTAGAAGAATTTAGAAAAATAAGAGAAACATTAACTCAAAATGTAAAAAGATTGCAACAAACAGCAGAAGCAGTATCTACTTTAGATGTACTAACATCATTTGCAAAAGTTGCAGAAGACATGAACTACTGTAAACCAACAATAAACAATGAAGGAATAATAGACATAAAAGAAGGAAGGCACCCTGTAATAGAAAAAATGTTGCCATCAGGAGAATTTATACCAAATGACACATACTTAGACACAGACGAAAATAGATTGTCTATTATAACAGGACCAAACATGGCAGGAAAATCTACTTATATGAGACAAGTAGCATTAATATCACTTATGGCACAAGTAGGAAGTTTTGTACCAGCAGAATCAGCTACAATAGGAATAGTAGACAAAATTTTCACAAGAGTAGGAGCATCAGATGACCTAAGCATGGGACAAAGTACGTTTATGGTAGAAATGATGGAGGTTGCAAACATTCTAAAAGATGCAACAAAAAACAGCTTAGTTATATTAGATGAAATAGGAAGAGGAACATCAACATATGATGGTTTATCTATTGCATGGGCAGTTGCAGAATATATTGCAGACAAAGAAAAATGTGGAGCAAAAACACTATTTGCAACACATTACCATGAAATGACAGCTTTAGAAGAAAAGCTTCCAGGAATAAAAAATTACTCAATAGCAGTAAAAGAAAAAGGTGAAGATATAATCTTTTTAAGAAAAATAGTAAAGGGCGGAACAGATGAAAGCTATGGAATACATGTTGCTCGCTTAGCAGGAGTTCCAAAAGATGTAACTAAAAGAGCAAACGAAATTTTAAAAACCCTAGAAAGAAAAAGTATTTTAAGAGACCAAAAGGCAGAAAAGCAAGATAAAAAACAAGTAGAAGGACAATATGATATGTATAACTTTAAGCTTGCAGAAATAGCTCACGAACTAGACTTAGTAAACCTAAACGAACTAACTCCAATAGATGCTTTAAATACTTTAGTTAAAATAAAAGAAAAAATGGCATGATGCTTTTGGGGACGGAGAAAAAAGTCATTATAAATAAGATTTGCATAGATTAAAAATCATAATAAATAATTTTAGAGAATATTAAAAGACTCAAGTACTTTTATTTAAGTACATGAGTCTTTAAAAAATTTTTTAATCTATGAAATTCTATCCATATTATCTTTTTTATTATCTTTACTTTCAAGATATTTAAGTCTAACCACAGCTAGTTCACATCCATAATTTTTATGTAATACATATTCATTAGATCTTTTTTCTAATCTACCAATATATACATAAGCTTTATCACTTTGCATATTTTGATTAATAGCTTCAATTAAAGAAACCATATATTTAGGGTCACTTGTATATGGAACAATAATATTTCCGTAAAATTCACATGTTTCCTTAGTATCATTATCTATAATGGTTAATAAATATTTATCTATATTATCTTTATATATACCATTAAAAAAGAAAATTGTTGACAAATGTTCTAATGTCAAGCCATTTTTTGAATATAGTACGTTTTTACCATTAAGCTTTCTAGGTATTTCAACTATATTTTTAGCAACATTACCTTTTCCAGAGAACACAGTCTTTAAGGCATGTTCAGGAATTGTATTTCCCTCAGTTGTAGGCTGTAATAAATCAGACTGTTTTTCATTAAATACTTGCTTTTTACTTAAAATCTCAATGTATTCTTTTCTTCCAACATCAGTATTTAATAAATTATATGCTTCTTGAAGAATTCCGCAATAATAAATCAACATCTTTTACATGTATATGGTGATTTGCAAAACTTCTAATTTTATCTTCTAATATAAGGATTTTTGCCTTTGGAGATAAAGTATGTAATTGTTCATTAAGATGGTTTCTTATTTGTACTTCTGATTGTTTAGCATTTTCATTTAAAGAATCACCAAATTTTACAGACATATTTACATATGCTTCTGTTAACCTATTAACATATGCTTCATCAACTTGTTCATCAGTTAACTCATTTAAAGTACTAATTAAATCATCATATTCAATTCCTAACCTAGTAAGGTAATTTTTCATATTAATTTTATTACTCATTATTATTTCCTCCTACGTAAATAATAAAAACTCTCTCACATATAATTTTACCATATTTTGTAAAGAAAAGCAAATAAAACGAGTTCAAAATATTATATTGAGGGTAAGATACAACTATTGATGCCAAAGTTTTGGAAAAATTTTATATACATCTTGACAATTTCCTAATAAATGGGTATAATAAAATATGTATGAGTTGAAATTAAAATAACTTTATAAAAGAAGGAGAAAAAAATGCTATCAAAAATATGGAAAAAATTATGTATTTTAATATTAATAATAGCTTGTCTTTTCAATATTATTTTAAAGCTAGTAGATAGAGTTTCATTTAACAAAGAAGCAGTAGAATCAGCCAAATATATGTTAGAGCAACAAGAATATGAAAAAGACGAAGAAAATGCAATAAAATAATACTTGAAATTTTTCATTAAATATGATAACATAAAATATAACTTTATAAAACGGCAAGAAAAAGCCAAACTTAAGGAAGAGGTGAAAAAAGCAATGAAAAAAGAAATACAACCATCATATGGAGAAACAACAATTACTTGTGCTTGTGGAAATGTTATGAAAGTTGGTTCAACAAAAAAAGATTTAAAAGTTGATATATGCTCAAAATGTCATCCATTCTGGACAGGTAACTTAACAAGACGTGATACAGCAGGAAGTAGAGCAGATAGATTCAAGAAAAAATATGGCTTAGCATAATAAAAATAAGTAGCAAAAGCTACTTTATTTTTTTGCAAAATTTAATTTTAAGATTATAAGCAGTAAATAGTAACAAGTTGTTATGAGCTCAATTATTTTTTTGCAAATTTATATTGCTAAAAAAAATATAATTTGATATACTTGTAAAAAAAGAAAAAGAAGGAAGATTATGGCAGGTAAAAGTATAGTAAAAAATTATTTATATAACTTAATATACCAAATATTAATACTAATATTACCACTAGTTACAGCATCATATTTGGCAAGAGTACTTGGTGCAACAGGAAATGGAATATATAGTTACACATACACAATAGTAAATTACTTTGTACTATTTGGCTCACTAGGAATTTCGCTTTATGGTCAAAGGGAAATTGCTTATGTACAAGATGACAAAACCAAAATGAAAAAAATATTTATAGAACTAGTAACATTCAGATTTATAACAATATTTATAGCATCTATAATTTATTATTTTGCATTTATGAGAACAGGAGACTACAGTGTATATTATAGAATTTTATTTTTCTATTTAATTGCAGCTGCATTTGATATAAGTTGGTTTTTCCAAGGAATAGAAGACTTTAAAAAAACTGTTATAAGAAATGTAGTAGTAAGGCTTACAAGTGTAGCTTTAATATTTATAGTAGTAAAACAAGAAAGTGACTTAAGTAAATACTTAGCGATATATGCATTTGCAGATTTAATAGGAAATATATCTTTATGGTTTTATTTACCAAAATACTTTAAAGGCGTAAAAGTTCAAAACATAGATCTTGTAAAGCAAATACCACTAATTGTATTACTATTTATACCACAAATAACAAATAAAATATACAACATGTTAGATACAACAATGCTTGGAAAAATAATTGAAAACAAAGCAGAAACAGGATATTATGAACAAAGCCAAAAAATTATAAGAGTATTATTAACTGTAGTTACATCACTTGGAACTGTTATGGTACCAAGGATGGCAAGTATGTTTGCAAATGGCGAAAAAGAAAAAATAAACGAATATATGAAAAAATCGTTCAATTTCACATATTTACTTAGTTTTCCAATAATGCTCGGACTAATTGCGATATCAAAAGACTTTGTTCCATGGTTCTTTGGACCAGGCTACAACAAGGTTATACTTTTAATGAATATAATAACACCTATACTTTTACTTATGGGACTTGCAAATATAATAGGAACACAGTATTTATTGCCAACAAAGAGGCAAAAAGAATTTACAATATCCGTTGTTGCAGGAATTATAGTTAATTTTATTTTAAATTACATAATGATAAAATTATGGCAAAGCGTAGGCGCTTGTATTGCAACTGTTATTTCACAAATAGTTGTAGATGGTATACAAATTTACTATGTAAAAAATGAAATAAACATGAAAAATATGTTTAAACTATGTTATAAATACGTGTTTGCATCAGTTATAATGTTTGCTTTTTGTTTATTAGTACAATTAATAATGTCTGGAATAATAAGTGTTGTAGTTCAAATAATTGTTGGAATAATTGTATACTTTGGAATTTTAATTTTATATAAAGATGAATTTGTATATTTATTATTAGACAAATTAAGAACAAAGTTTATGGCAGTATTAAGTAGAAAATAAATGTCCCAAAAAGAACCGGTCCATTTGGAACATGCACCAAAAAGAACCGGTCCCAATTGGACATGTACAAAAAAGAACCGGTCCCAATTGGACATGTACAAAAAAGAACCGGTCCCTGTTGTACCTGTTGTACATTGGACATGAAAGGAGATAAAATGTATTTAATTGTAGGTCTTGGTAATCCTGAACCAGAATATAGTAACACCCGTCACAATATGGGATTTGATGTTATAAATACCTTAGCAAAAAAACATGACATAAAAGTAGAAAAACAAGGATTTGATTCATTATATGGTACTGGAATAATAGAAAACGAAAAAGTTATACTTGTTAAACCACAAACATATATGAATTTAAGTGGAGATGCTATTATTCAATTTGTAAATTATTATAAAATTAGCTTAGATAATGTAATTGTTATTTATGATGATGTAGATATTTTATCAGGTACTGTAAAAATAAGAAAAAAAGGTGGAGCAGGTACCCATAATGGAATGAAATCGGTAGTTCAAAATTTAAATTCAACAGAATTTCCACGTGTAAGAATCGGTACTGGATTTCCAATAAAAGATGTAAATTTAATTGAATATGTATTGTGCAAACTTCCTAAAGATGAGTATAATATTTTATTTAAAGGAATTGAAACTGGAGTTACAGCAATAGAAAAGATTTTAAAAGATGGAATAGATAATGCAATGAATGTTATAAATTGTAGTTAACATTTCAGTTGAAAAAAATAAAATATTATGTTATATTAAAAAGCAATCAAAATTTATACAAGGAGCAAAATAATGTTAGAATTAATAATAAACAAAAATAAAGATATAGAAAATATAATTTTAATTCAAAATGGAAAAATAATTGAAAGTTATGAAAGTAGTGAAGAAGATAAAAGAAAAAGATTAGAAGGTAATATTTATATAAGCGAAGTAGGAGACATAATAGATGGCATGCAAGCAGCATTTGTAAACTTTGGAGGAGAAAAAAAGGGATTTATACATTTAAAAGATAGTATACCTCAAGTTGATTCTACAAAGGAGGAAATAGATACATCTATAGATATAAAAAAGGTTTTAAAGCCAAAGCAAAAACTTTTAATTCAAATAAAAAAAGATAGTGATGATAAAAAAGGTGCAAGAGTATCTACACATATAAGTTTACCAGGTAAATTTCTTGTTCTTATGCCAAACACTACATTTATTACAATATCTCAAAAAGTAGAAAATGAAGCTAAAAAAACAGAACTTATTAATTTCATAAAGGAAAATTTACCTAAAGGTTTTGGTGCAGTAATTAGAACATCTAGTGAAAAAGCAAGCAAAGAAGAAATAAAAAAAGATATAGATAATCTGTTAAATACATGGAAACAAATAGAAGAAAAATTTAAGAAAGACCAAAACAAGTTAGGGCTAATTTGGGAAAGTGAAAATATAGTAGAAAAAATAATTACAGATTTAAGTGTAAAAAAATTAGAAAATATTATTACAAATAATAAAGAAGAATTTAACAAACTAAAACCAATTTGCGAAAAAGAAAATATTAAAATAACATTGGAAGAAAAACAAAATCTTTTAGAAAAATATGATTTGATTTCTCAAATAGAAAAATTAGAAAATAGGAAAATTTGGCTTAACTGTGGTGGATTTATTACAATAGATAAAACAGAAGCTTTAACTGCAATAGATGTTAACACAGGAAAATTTACAGGAAAAAAAGACCTAGAATCTACCATATTTAAAGTAAACAAAGAAGCTACAATAGAAATTGCAAAACAACTTAGACTTCGTGATATTGGCGGAATTATAATTATAGATTATATTGATATGAAAAATAAAGAAAATAAACAAAAAATAGAGGAGCTTCTAAGAGAAACTTTAAAAGAAGATAGAGCTAAAACTCAAGTCGAAGGATTTACTAAACTAAATTTAATGGAGCTTACAAGAAAACATATTTGTAGTCATTTAAATGCGTAGGAAAGAGGAATGAATATGTATTTAGTTTTTATAGACGAATCTGGTCAGCCAGGTGGATTTGATGAAGAAAAAGGTGAATTAATAAAAAACAGCAGTAAATATTTTACCCTAGCTGGATTTATGATTGATGCTGATAAAATTTTAGAAATTGAAAATAGTTTAAGAGATATAAAATTAAAATATAATTTAAATCCATTACATGAAGTCAAATGGTATACAACATATTCTAAACTTGGGTTAAATTTTAATCAATACAAAAATATGAAAATGGATATAATAAAAATTATAAGCAAATATCCAAATTCTGTAATAGGAATAGTTATAGATAAAGAACATGCATATAAGAATAAGGAATACGTAAAAAATCATAATGATTTATATGCGGTTGCATTACATTTATTAATGGAAAGGATTTGGATGGAGACAAGTAAAAAAAATAATAAAGAGAGACAAATTCCAGTAATGGTTTTAGCAGATAGTAGAAAAAATGATAACAATAATAAATTAGACAAAGAGTTACAAATAGCATATTTAAGGGCAAAAAACATGGGAACTTATTTTATTAAATTTCCAAATTTCTGTGAAAGCTTAGTATTTGTGAATTCTGACTATTATGCAGGAATTCAATTGTCTGATTTTTGTGCAGGTGCAATACATAAAAAATTTGAGAATAATGATGAAGAATTTTTTAATGTTTTATTGCCGGCTATAAGAACACATCATAACGAAATATATGGTGCTGGAATAAAATTATATTAAATATAAAAAGTAGACGATGGGATTAGAATGCCTAATCCAACACACCTATTTGTTGGTGCTACATCGTCTTTTTTTGTGTTCTGTAATTTAATTATACAGAATTTTAAGGATTTTGTCAACAAAATATCCTTAAATTATTTTATTCAAAAATCAAATAAATATTACATTAAAATATTTGAGATTGTATTATGATAAAAGTAAAGTAATTTTATTTCCATTTTTTTGAATAAACCCCTCATTTTTCAAATGAGAAAGTTCTCTCATCATTGCACTTCTATCAACACATAAATAATCTGCTAAATCTGTTAAAGTAAAAGGGAGAGAAAAAGTTTTATTTAGTTTTTTATTAGATATAATATTAAAATAAGTAAGAAGTTTATCTCTAATATTTTTTTTAGTCAAAATTTCAATTCTAGTATTTAACTTAATGGTGTTATTCATTATAAGAATAGGCATTTTTTTTGCAAGCTCACTATGAAATTTGCATCTTGTATTACATTGATCTAAAATATTATCATAAATAAAGCTTAAAACCTCTGAATGTTCTTTAGCTTCAACAAATAACTCATTATTTGTATTAGTAGGATATAAAACTTCACCAAAAATATCTCCTTTGGTAAAATGACCAATTATAGTTTTGTTTCCATTAAAATCATATCTAATTAAATTGGCAGAACCGGAAAGTAAAATACACATTTGGTTTCTTTTTTCTATATAAGTTGTAATTAGCTCATTCTTTGCAAATGTACGTTTAGAAGCTTTAGAACACTTAGTACAAAAGTCCTCAAAAAAATTTAAAATGTCAAAATTTACTCTCATCTTAATTTCCACCTTTCGAAAAAAATATATCACAAATTTGTTGCATTTGCAACAGAAATTTAAAATTTTAACTATATAATGGACAGGTAGAATTTAATTTTAAGGAGGCAAATGATACAATGAAAGTAATAAAAAGAGACGGAAGAGTTGTTGATTATGACAAATCAAAAGTCACAACAGCAATTGAAAAAGCAAATACAGAAGTAAGAAGAAAAGAAAAAGCAAGTAAAGAAGACATTAAAACAATAATAAAATATATTGAAGAACTTGAAAAGAAAAGAATGCTTGTTGAAGATATACAAGATGTAATAGAAGAAAAATTAATGGAGCTAGGAAAATATGAACTAGCAAAAAAATACATTGTATATAGATATACAAGGGCATTAGTTAGAAAAAGTAACACAACAGATGAATCAATATTAGGCTTAATAAGAAATGACAACAAAGAGCTTGAAGAAGAAAATTCAAACAAAAACACAGCTTTAGCATCAACACAAAGGGATTATATAGCTGGAGAAGTTTCAAGAGATTTAACAAGAAGACTTTTACTTCCAGAAAAAATATCAAAAGCAAATGACGAAGGAGTTTTACATTTTCACGATGCAGACTACTTTGTACAACCAATATTTAATTGTTGTTTAATAAATATTGGAGATATGCTAGACAATGGAACAGTTATGAATGGGAAATTAATAGAAAGTCCCAAAAGTTTCCAAGTAGCTTGTACTGTTACAACTCAAATAATTGCAGCAGTTGCAAGTAATCAATATGGTGGACAATCGGTTGATTTAAAACATTTAGGAAAATATTTAAGAAAAAGCAGAGAAAAATTTGAAAAAGAAATAAAAAAAGAATTAGGCAAAAAAGTAAATGAAGAGGTAATTCAAAATTTAGTTGATACAAGACTAAAATCTGAATTAAGCGCAGGAGTACAAACAATTCAATATCAGATAAATACATTAATGACAACAAACGGACAATCACCATTTGTTACATTATTCTTACATTTAGAAGAAGATGACGAATACATAGAAGAAAATGCAATGATAATAGAAGAAGTATTAAAACAAAGATACCAAGGAATAAAAAATTCTGCAGGAGTATATGTTACACCAGCATTTCCAAAACTTGTATATGTTTTAGATGAATGTAACTGTTTAAAAGGTGGAAAATATGATTACTTAACAAAAATTGCAGTTAAATGCTCTTCAAAAAGAATGTACCCAGACTACATTTCTGCTAAAAAAATGAGAGAAAACTATGAAGGAAACGTATTTAGCCCAATGGGATGCAGAAGCTTCTTAGCACCATGGAAAGACGAAAATGGAAACTATAAATTTGAGGGAAGATTTAACCAAGGAGTAGTAAGTATTAATTTACCACAAATAGGAATTGTAGCAGATGGAGATGAAGAAAAATTCTGGAAGGAATTTGATGAAAGACTAGAACTTTGTAAAGAAGCTTTAATGTGCCGTCACTATGCACTTCTTGGAACAACATCAGACATAAGCCCTATTCACTGGCAATACGGAGCAATAGCAAGGCTTGCAAAAGGAGAAAAAATAGATAAATTACTATATGGTGGATATTCATCAATATCTTTAGGTTACATAGGATTATATGAAGTTACAAAATTAATGACAGGAGTTTCACATACAGACCCTAAAGGTAAAGAGTTTGCAACAAAAGTTATGAAACACCTAAATGATGCAGTAAACAAATGGAAAAAAGAAACAAATATAGGATTTGCTTTATATGGAACGCCAGCTGAAAGTTTATGTTACAAATTTGCGAAAATAGATAAAGAAAGATTTGGAACAATTAAAGATGTAACAGACAAAGGATATTATACAAACTCATACCATGTAGATGTAAGAGAAAAAATAAATGCATTTGATAAACTTAAATTTGAAAGCTCATTCCAAGACATGTCAAGAGGTGGAGCAATTTCATATGTTGAAATACCTCAAATGAAAAATAATTTAGAAGCTTTAGAAGAATTAGTTAAGTTTATATACGAAAATATTCAGTATGCAGAATTTAATACAAAATCAGATTATTGCTACGAATGTGGTTATGAGGGTGAAATAAAAATAAATGAAAATAACGAATGGGAATGCCCACAATGTGGAAACAAAAATCATAGCAAAATGACAGTAGTTCGTCGTACATGTGGGTATTTGGGAGAAAACTTCTGGAATACAGGAAAAACAAAAGAAATTAAAAATAGAGTATTGCATTTATAAAAAACTAACACAAAATCGCAAAAAAATATCAATTAAGGTTGACTAATAACATAAAAAATGGATATATTGTATTTATAAAGATGTATTTAAAAATTAAAAAAGGAGAGATGGAAAATGTTAAAAAAAGTAGGAATATTAATAAATGGTGGAGATGCACCAGGATTAAATGCAGTAATAAGAGCAATTACAAGAACAGCAGAAAAAAATAATGTAGAATGTTATGGATTTATAGATGGGTTTAATGGTTTATTACATAATAATTTAATAAGATTGGATAATTCAAAAACAACTTCTGGAATTTTACATAAGGGAGGAGCAATAATAGGCTCATCACTTAATTCAAATGTGTTTAATTACAAAGTAATAGAAGATGGAAAAGAAGTATATAAAGATTTATCTGAACAATGTGTGCAAAATCTAAAAGATGATGAAATAGATTGCTTATTCACTTTAGGTGGAGATAGTACACAAAAATCTGCAAGAGATTTTTCATGTCGAGGAATAAATGTAATAGGTGTTCCAAAAACAATAGATAATGATGTTGCATGTACAGATGTAACATTTGGATTCAATACCGCAGTATCTGTTGCAACTGATGCTTTAGATAGATTACACACAACAGCAGAAACACATCATAGAATAATGGTTTTAGAGGTAATGGGAAGATATGCAGGATGGATAACTTTAGAATCTGCAATTGCAGGAGGTGCAGATGTAGCTTTACTACCAGAAATACCTTATGACATAGACAAAGTAGTAGAAAAAATAGAAGAAAGAAAAAAAGTAGGAAAAGAATTTAGTGTAGTAGTAGTCTCAGAAGGTGCTTATCCAAAAGGAGGAGACATCTCTGTAAAAGATACACGTGATGGTGGAAAAGGTGTAATAAACATTCAACTTGGAGGAGCAGGAGATATTGTTGCAAAAGAGCTTGAAAAACGTACAGGTTTAATTTCAAGAAGTACAACACTTGGATATATGCAAAGAGGAGGAACACCTTCTGCAACAGACAGAATTTTATCTACAAAATATGGAGCTAAGGCAATGGAACTTGCATTAGAAGGAAAATTTAATGTTCTAACTGTACTTAAAAATGGAAAATTAGATTATGTTTCTTTAGAAGATGTTGTAGGAAACAACAAAAAAATAGGTGCAGTAGAGGGCGGAACAGAAGATAGTAATATGAAGACAGTAAAAATGGATGATGATTTAATTAAAACTGCAAGGGATATTGGAATTTGTTTGGGTGATTAAATGAAAAAAGAAAAATTATGGAAGATAGTATTTTTTGCATTAATTATTGTAGTTATTGTATTAATAACAATATTATTTGTTAGTCAAAAACCAAAAAATATGACAAAAAATATGTATAATGACATAAATGAAAAAAACAAATATACATTTTCGATGTTAGAAGAAAATGAAGAATTAAATTATAATTTAAAAATAGTTAAAAACGAAGAAGCAATGTGTATTGATACAACATCTAATGACGAAAGAACATCTACATTAGTCAAAGATGGATCTGCCTATTATTTAATGCATGCAAATAAAGAATACTATTTGTATGATAGTAGCCAAATTGATGCAGATATTTTAGGAAATGAGTTAGATACTGTAAAAACTGCAAATTACAAAAGCGGATATGAAACAATAAACAATAAGAAATATTACTTTGAAGAATATGAAGGGATTGTTACTTTTATATTGTTAACAAATTATAACGAAGAAAGCTCAATAAAAACAAGGTTTTATTATGATGATGGAAAAATAGCATATATTAAAACTTTTATTGATGATACAGAAGAATTGATTAAAATAGATTTTTCTCAAGATGTAGATGAAGGCTTATTTGAAATTCCAGAAGATTATGCAGAGTTGGAAAGTGAGTAAAATATTAAGTAAAAAATTGAAACCTAAAATATTAAATAAGTTTTTAATATTTTAGGGTTTTTATTATGTAAGAAAAAATCTACTTTTTTAATTAACTATAAGAAAAAAATAAAAATATCCTACAAAATTTCTATTTACAAAAACAAAAAGTAATAGTAAAATATATAAAAAAGAAAAAGGATAGAAAAACAAATGAAACAAATAAATGGAACAATGTTACAATACTTTGAATGGTACTTAAACGAACCAGAAGGATTATGGAACAAAATAATAAAAGATGCAAAAGAAATATCAGATTTAGGAATAACAGCAGTATGGCTTCCGCCAGCATATAAAGGAATAGGTGGAAAAAATGATGTTGGCTATGGAGTATATGATGTATATGATTTAGGTGAATTTGACCAAAAAGGAAGTATTGAAACAAAATATGGAACAAAAGACGAATATTTAAGAGCAATAGAAAGTTTAAAGCAAAATGGAGTAAATGTATATGCAGATATAGTTTTAAATCATAAAATGGGAGCAGATAAAGAGCAAGAAATTTTAGCAAACAAATGCGACTGGGGCGACCATAATAAAGAGGGAAATATAGAAAACATAAAAGCTGCAACAAAATATACATTTCCAGAACGACACCATAAATACTCAGATTTTGAGTGGAATTGGACACATTTTAGTGGAATAGATTTAAATAACTCTACAGGAGAACATGCAATATTCAAATTTAAAGATAAAGAATGGCAAACATCTGTAGATAATGAATTTTCAAACTTTGATTATTTAATGGGAGCAGATTTAGATTTTTCAAATAAAGAAGTTGTAGAAGAATGTAAAAGATGGGGATTATGGTATCAAAACTTAACTCGTGTAGATGGTTTTAGGTTAGATGCTGTAAAACATATAGATAGCTTATTTTACAAAGAGTGGCTTGACTATTTAAGGAAAGAAACTAAAAAAGAACTTTTCACAGTAGGAGAATATTGGAGTGCAGATGTAAATAAGCTTCATAATTATTTAAAAGAAGTAGAAGGCGAGATGTCATTATTTGATGTACCGCTTCACATGAACTTTTATAATGCATCAATAAATCCTGACTATGATATGTCAAAAATATTAGATAATACTTTATTAAAAGAAAACCCAGAAAAGGCAGTAACATTTGTAGACAATCACGACACACAGCCAGGACAAGCACTACAAAGTTTTGTTGAGCCATGGATGAAAACTTTAGCATATAGTATAATATTACTTAGAAAACAAGGATATCCATGTGTATTTTATGGAGATTTATATGGAATTCCATATTCAAATATCTCTCCATGTGATAAAATAAAAACATTACTTGCTTTAAGAAAATTAAAAGTATATGGAAGACAGCATGATTATTTTGACCACAAAAATGTAATAGGTTGGACATTAGAGGGAGACAACAAACACTTAAATTCGGGTTTGGCAGTTGTTGGTTCAAATGCACAAGATGCAGAAAAAAGAATGTATGTTGGAACACAATACGCAGGATGTGAATTTATAGATAGCTTAGAAAATTGTGAAGAAACAGTAATAATTGATGAAGCAGGATGTGGAGTATTTAAAACGAAGGGCAAAAGCTGCTCTGTATGGGTAGCAAAATAATGTCCAAAAAAGAACCGGTCCCTGTTGTACATGCACAAAAAAGAACCGGTCCCTGTTGGACAGAAAGGAGAAAAAATGGGTAAATTTGTACATCTTCATATACATAGTGAATATAGTTTGCTTGATGGAGCAAATAGAATAAAAGACTTGCCAGTTAGAGCAAAAGAACTTGGTATGGATTCTATTGCTATAACAGACCATGGAGTAATGTACGGTGTAATAGACTTTTATAAAGCTTGTAAAAAAGAAGGTATAAAGCCTATTATAGGATGTGAAGTATATGTTGCACCTAGGTCAAGGTTTGACAAAGAACCAGGTGTAGACAATAAATACAACCATTTAATTCTTCTTGCAAAAAATAACCAAGGCTATAAAAACCTAAGTAAATTAGTATCTTTAGGTTTTATTGATGGATATTATTACAAACCAAGAATAGATTTAGAAATATTAGAAAAATATCATGAAGGCTTAATTTGTTTAAGTGCGTGTTTAGCGGGAGCTGTAAACCAAGCATTATTAAATGGAGAAAATGAAAAGGCAGAAGAAGTTGCCTTATGGCATAAAAAAGTTTTTGGAGAAGACTATTATATAGAAATTCAAAATAATGGAATAGCAGAGCAGGTTTTAGCAAATCAAAAGCTAGTTCAGCTTGCAAGAAAGCTTGATATTCCACTTGTTGCAACAAATGATGCACATTATTTAAAAAGAGAAGACGCATATAATCACGAGGTTTTACTATGTATTCAAACTGGAAAAAGAATGAGTGATGAAGACAGAATGAGATTTGATACAGAAGAGCTATATGTAAAATCTCCTGAAGAAATGATAGATTATTTTAAAGCCTTTCCAGATGCAATAGAAAATACAGTTAAAATTGCAGAAAAATGTAATGTAGAATTTGAATTTGGACATACTATACTTCCAAATTATGATGTCCCAAAAGAATTTGAAACTCATTTCGATTATTTAAAAAAATTATGTGATGATGGATTAATAAAAAGATATGGAAAAGATATTCCGGAAGAATATTTAAAAAGAGCAGAATATGAGCTTGGAATTATAAAGAAAATGGGATATGTTGATTACTATCTTATAGTTTGGGATTACATAAATTATGCAAAAACTCATAATATACCAGTAGGTCCGGGAAGAGGTTCTGGTGCAGGTTCAATTTTAGCATATGCGATAGAAATAACAGATATAGACCCAATGAAATATAATTTACTTTTTGAAAGATTCCTTAATCCAGAAAGAATAAGTATGCCAGATTTTGACGTAGACTTTAGTGATGAGCAAAGGCAAGATATAATAGATTATGTAAGTGAAAAATATGGACATGACCATGTTTCACAAATAATAACATTTGGAACCTTAGCTGCAAAAAATGCAATAAGAAATGTAGGTAGAGCTTTAGATATACCTTTAGCTGAAACTGATAAAATCGCAAAAATGATACCAAATGAAATTCATATTACAATTCAAAAAGCAATAGACCAAAACATAGAACTTAGAAATTTATATGAAAATGATGAAAGAATAAAAAAATTATTAGATGTTTCAATGGCATTAGAAGGAATGCCAAAAAACACATCAACACATGCGTGCCGGAGTTGTTATAACAAAAGAACCAGTAGATAGCTATGTTCCTTTATATGTAAGAGATGGGCAAAATGCCACACAATATGTAATGACAACACTTGAAGAACTTGGCTTATTAAAAATGGACTTTTTAGGACTTCGTACACTAACAGTTATAAAAGACACAAAAGAAATGGTAAAAAAAGATTATAATATAGATGTAGAATTTGACAAAGAAATGAATGACCCAAAAGTTTATAAATTATGGCAAGAAGGAAAAACTTGTGGAATATTCCAGTTTGAAAGTCAAGGTATGAAAAACTTCATGCAGGAATTAAAACCAGATTGCTTAGAAGATTTAATAGCAGGAGTTTCTTTATACAGACCAGGCCCAATGGACCAAATACCTCGTTATGTTAGAGGAAAGTTAAATCCAGGGCATAATGAATATACACACCCAAGCCTAGAGCCAATATTAAATGTAACTTATGGATGTATGGTTTACCAAGAGCAAGTTATGCAAATAGTAAGAGATTTGGCTGGTTACTCTTTAGGTAGAGCAGATTTGGTTCGCCGTGCTATGGGAAAGAAAAAGCTAGATGTAATGGCAAAAGAAAGAGAAATATTTATAAATGGTCAAGTTGATGAACAAGGAAATGTAGTAGTTCCAGGATGTGTAAGAAATGGAATAGACGCAGAATCTGCAAACAAAATATTTGACGAAATGGCAGAATTTGCAAAATATGCATTTAATAAATCTCATGCAGCGTGTTATGCGGTTGTATCATATCAAACAGCATATTTAAAAGCATATTATCCATCAGAATTTATGGCAGCAATGCTAAATAGTTATTTAGGAAATTTAGATAAAGTTCCAGTTTATATAGATGAATGTAAAAGTTTAAATATAGAAATTTTAAAACCAGACATAAACTTAAGTGAGCTAAAATTTACAGTTGAGAATGGAAACATAAGATTTGGTTTGGCAAGTATAAAAAATGTTGGAATAGCACCAATAGAAGAAATTATTAAAGAAAGAAAAGAAAATGGTCCTTTTGAAAGTTTCACATCATTTTGTGAAAGAATAGTAGATAAAGGTGTAAACAAAAAATGCGTAGAAAGTTTGATAAAAGCAGGAGTATTTGACTGCTTTGAGCAAACAAGGGCAACACTTCTTGCATCTTTTGAAAACATAATAGACACAATACAAAGTACAAAGAAAAAGGGCTTAGATGGTCAATTTTCAATGTTTGATTTAGGGCAAGAAACTGAAGAAAACAATATGGAAGACATAAAATACAACTATATTCAAAAAGAAGAATTTTCAGAAAAAGAACTATTGTCACAAGAAAAAGAAATGCTAGGTATTTATTTATCCGGTCATCCTCTTTCAAAATTAAAAGATGAAATAGAAAAACAAACAACAATAAATACAAAAGACATAATGGCAATAGATAACAAGATGAATATAGAAGATGAAGAAAACATGGAGGAGATGGACTTAGCAAGCCAATTTGATAATCAAAAGGCATTAAACTTTAAAGATGGACAAGAAGTAAAATTTGCAGGAATAATAACATCAATAAAGAAAAAATACACAAAAACAAACAAAATAATGGCATTTGTAACAGTAGAAGATTTGTATGGTCAGATAGATGTTCTAACATTTGAAAATGCTTATTTAGCTGCAAAAGACAGTTTAATAGAAGAAAATATAGTATTAATAAAAGGTAGATTAAGTATAAGAGAAGAAGAAAAAACAACAATAATAGCAAATGAAATAACAAACTTTGGAGTGCAAAAAAGAAAAGTTTTAAATATAAACATAACAAATTTAGACGAAGAAACAAAGAAGAAACTAAGAGGAGCTATAAAATACTTTAATGGTCAAATGAACAATATAGGAGTACAAGTTCAAGATGGAGACAAGGTTCTAAAGTGTGGAGCAATCTACATGACAGACAAAATTTTTGAAGTATTTCAAGATATAGTTGGAAAAGAAAATGCAGTGATTTTGGAGATAAGCTAAAAAATGTTCCAAAAAGAACCGGTCCATCTGGGACATGTCCAAAAAAGAACCGGTCCCAATTGTACCAATTGTACATTTGAAACAAGAGAAAGGAAAAACTAAAGATGCTGAATAGTAAAAGAATATATATTGTGCCGTTGTTAGGCTTTGCAATAATAATACTTATAGGGTGGATAATTCTTATGTTACCAATGTGTAGTAATGGTAATGTAAGTTCATTAGATGCACTTTTTTCTGCTGTATCTGCTACATGTGTTACAGGATTAACTACAGTAAATATAGCACAAGATTATACATTTATTGGGCAAGTAATTATTGCAATAATTACAGAAATTGGTTCAATAGGATTTGTTACATTTATTTCTTTTGTGTTAAATATAAGGAAAAAAAGAATACCTTTGTCAGATACTTTGCTTTTAAGTAGTGCGTTAAATGAAACACACTTTAATAAAATAAAGCGAAGGTTAAAAGAGGTAATAAAATATACTTTAGTTATAGAATTTATTGGAAGTATATTTTTATCTGCTGTATTTATACCTAGGTTTGGATTAGAAGATGGAATTTGGTATAGCATTTTTCATTCTATAACAGCATTTTGTAATGCAGGATTTGATTTACTTGGAACTTCAAGTTTTACAGCATTTGCAAATAATATTTATTTAAATATTGTTTTAATAGTTTTAATGCTTTTAGGTGGAATTGGATTTTTTGTTATAGAAGATATTACAATATGTATGAAAAAAAGAAGTATTATTCACATGAGTTTTCATACAAAAATGGTATTGTGGGCAACATTTATTATATATTTTTTATCAATAGTTATAACTAGACTTATAGATCCAAACATAACTGTTTTGCAAGCTATGTTTATGGGAGCGGCAACAAGAACTACAGGATTTTCAACAGTAAATATGGAAAATGCAAGTCCACTTATAAAATTATTTTTCTCAATTTTGATGATGATAGGAGGAGCACCTCGGTTCTACATCTGGTGGAATAAAAGTTACGTCTATTGCAGTTTTAGCACTACTTGTTCATAGCACACTTAGAGAAAAGAAAGAAGTAACAGTGTTTTACAAAAAAATTGATGCTCTTACTATAAGACATGCAATAACTAATATTACAATTAGTAATTTAATAATTTTATTTGTAACTTATGTATTTGTTAAATTGCAAAATATTGGACTTTTAAATTCTTTATTTATGTGTGTTTCTGCTTTTTCTTTGACAGGTTTAAGTGTTGTAAATGTCGGGGGCTTAATGCTTGCTCCTAAAGTAATACTTATGTTATTAATGTTTATTGGAAGAGTAGGGTCAATTTCAATACTTTCTATGTTTATTTTAAATAAAAAAGAAAATAAAAATATAGAATATGTATCTGGAAATCTTATGATATAAGGGAAAAAGGTTAAAAAAATTCAACCAAATTTGTGCCTTTAGGAAGGAATGTGATTAATTATGAGAAAACAATGTGTAGTTATAGGACTTGGAATATATGGAATGAGTGTTGCTAAAAAATTATCTGAAGAGGGTATGGAGGTTTTGGCAATAGATAAAGAGATGAAAAAGGTAGAAAGAGCTAGCAATTTTGCAACAAAAGCTTTATGTATTGATATTACAAATATAGACGCATTTGATGGTGTTTCTGTTGCAGATTTTGATATTGGTGTTGTTGGAATTGGTGAGGATGTGTCTGTAAGTATTATGACATGCTTGGCCTTAAAAGAAGCGGGTGTAAATTATGTTATTGCTAAAGCAGGAGATAAGCTTCATAAAAGAGTTTTGGAGAAATTAGATGTGGATGAAATTGTTTTGCCAGAAGAGTATATGGGTGTTATGACTGCGAAAAATATTTTAGAAAGTAAGGAACTTAAGAAGATTTAAGTTGTAGTTCACAGTTTGTATGCTCGAAATTAATAAAATTTTCATAAATAGCTTTGTCATTTTCTTTTTCGCAGAAATTCTATGCATTTTTTATGGCACCCTTCCAAGGCAAGCTTGAACTCTTTCCATAAAAAATGTAAGAATTTCTTGCTCAAAGCACTCCAACGCTTTTTATTCAAATTTTATTAATTTTGAGCTTGTAAACTATGAAAAAATGTGAAAGGAATTAATAATGGATAATAAAGAATTAATAGAAAATAATATGCAAGATGAAGATTTCAAAGAAGTTTTTAGTAATATAAAAGATGAAATTTTAAATGCACAGTATGATATATTCAAAGGTGCCAATGCTAGAATTTTAAGTTTGTATTATACGATTGGAAAGATAATAGAAGATAATGCAAAATGGGGAAATAAGTTCGTTAAGAATCTTTCTATTAGGCTTAAAATTGACTTCCCAAATATGAAAGGATTTTCAATTACAAATTTAAAGTATATGAGAACATATTATTTAGAATGTCAAAAAGATGAAAAATTGAAAGAATGGTCAGCAAAAATTCCATGGTCGCATAACATTCTCATTTTAAGCAAAATTAAAGATAAAAAACAAAGACAGTGGTATATGGAACAGACAGAGTTAAATGGTTGGGCTTATGATGTCTTAGCTTTTCAAATAAAAAGTGACCTTTATGCAAGACAAGTGTTAGGAGATAAACCAAACAACTTTAAAAGGACATTAAAATCTCCACAAAGTGAATTAGCAAGAGATATGATGAAAGATCCATATATATTAGATTTATCTAATTTAAAAGAAAGTTATATTGAAAAGGAATTAGAAAATGCAATGATAGAGAGAATAAAAACAGTTTTATTAGAATTAGGAAATGGCTTTAGTTTTGTAGGAAATCAATATAGAATTGAAGTAGATGGAGACGAATATTTCATAGATATGCTTTTTTACCATACAAAATTGCATTGCTATATAGTTGTAGAATTAAAGAATACACAATATAAACCAGAATATGCTGGAAAGTTAAATTTTTATTTATCAGCTGTTGATGATTTAATAAAAACAGAAAGTGATAATCCAAGTATTGGAATTATACTATGTAGGGAAAAAACAAAGTTTTCGGTTGAATATTCATTAAGAGATATTAACAAACCAATAGGTGTAAGTTCTTATGAAATATCAAAAGTATTACCAAAAGATATTTTAGAAGTGTTACCAACGGAAGAAGATTTGAATTTGCATATAGATATAAGTGAAAATGAAGAAGATAATTAAAAATGAAATTGGTCAGACGCATCTGACCAATTTCATTAAGATGGACTTAAGGTAATTATCGATAAGGCGAACAAAAATTTTTATTTTTTTTAAAAAAAGTATTGACAAACGAAAAAAATGGATATATAATTCTATCATACAAAGCGAACAACATTTTGCAAAACAAATGGACGCATAGAAGGAGGATTATATAATGATTAATTTATTAACAAAAAAGAATAAAATAAAAAAAGAATTAAAAAGCACAGTAAAAATATTTGGAGAAACAATATCAGTTAAGGTTATATACCAAAAAATAAAAAATCCAGAATTGGACTTAGTAGGAAATATTATATATGTATATCTTCCTGTAAAATACAAAAAAAATGGAGAGGTAGCTATACTTAATTTAGCAATAGAAAAAATGTATGATGAAATTGCAAGAATAGAAATAGAAAAAGTAATGGAAGAAACAAGAATAATGTTAAAAGGTTTAGCACCAGAAAATTATGAAATAAAAAAAATAGGAGACAAACTTGCTAAAACTTTACAAAATAAAACCATAATTATAAATCCAGAAATAATTAAATATGATAAAAAAGTATTAAGATATGTAATTTTACATGAATTTTGTCATTTAAAATACAAAACACATTCAAAAGGATTTTTTAATATGATGGAAAAATACATGAACGACTACGAAAATTACGATTGCATATTAAATGTTGCATAAATTAATTTACATTTGGGGACGGTTCTCAAATGTAAATTTCTTTTTTTTACCTCTTGACATATTTAAGCTTTACGTGATATACTATTGAAGTAGAAAAATATATCTAATAAAATAAAAGACAAGTTTTAATATATATATTTATTCGCACATTGAAAATTTAATAAGAAAGAGGTGTATGATTATGAATAGTTTAATCATAATCGCTACTTTCTTAATCTCACTTGCAATAGGTATAGTTGTTGGAATGATAACTAGAAAGAAAGTTGCAGAATCTAAAATAGAGAGTGCTGAAAAAGAAGCTAAACGTGTTGTAGATTTAGCTAAGGTTGAAGCTGAAAATATGAAAAAAGAAGAAATATTTAAAGCTAAAGAAGAAATCATGAATAACAGAAAAGAATTAGATCAAGAGATTAAAGAAAGAAGAAGCGAGATTCAAAAACAAGAATCGAGAATGATTCAAAAAGAAGAAAACCTAGACAAACGTTCCGAAAGTATAGAAAAAAAGGAACAAGATTTAGACAGAGAGTATGAAAGTCTAGAAAACCAAAAGAATGATGTTAAAGAGCTTTACGAAAAGCAAGTCGAAGAGCTTCAAAGAATTGCTTCATTAAGTAAAGAAGACGCAAGACAGTTGTTATTAGCAGAAATGGAAAAAGAAATAACAGCTGAAAAAGCAAAATTAATCAGGGAGTTAAATCAAAAGGCAAAAGAGGAATCTGAAAAAAATGCCAAGGAAGTTATAACATATGCAGTACAAAAATGTGCAGCTGACCATACATCAGAAACTACAGTTTCAATTGTCAATCTTCCAAATGACGATATGAAAGGAAGAATAATCGGAAGAGAAGGAAGAAACATAAAAGCATTAGAAACATTAACAGGAATTGATTTAATAATTGATGATACTCCAGAAGCTGTAATTTTATCAGGATTTGACCCATTAAGAAGAGAAGTTGCAAGAATTGCTCTTGAAAAATTAATTGAAGATGGAAGAATTCACCCAGCAAAAATTGAAGAAATGGTTGAAAAGGCAAAAGAAGAGCTAAACACAATTATCAAAGAAGAAGGAGAAAGAGCAGCATTAGAAGCAGGAGTAAATAATCTACATCCAGATTTAATCAAATTACTTGGAAAGCTTAAATACAGAACAAGTTATGGCCAAAATGTTTTAAGCCATTCTATAGAAGTATCTAATTTAGCAAGAATAATGGCAGAAGAATTAGGACTAGATGCTAAAAGAGCAAGACGTGCAGGATTACTTCATGATATAGGAAAAGCTTTAGACCATGATATGGAAGGAACTCATATACAAATAGGTGTTGATGTATTAAAAAAATACAAAGAAAACCCACTTGTTATAAATGCAGTTGAAGCACATCACGGAGATGTTGAGCCTGAAACAATGGAAGCTGTTTTAATACAAGCTGCAGATGCAATTTCAGCATCAAGGCCAGGAGCAAGAAGAGAGACACTAGAAGCGTACATAAAAAGATTGGAAGGCTTAGAATCTATTGCAGATTCATTTGAAGGTGTTGAAAAATCATTTGCAATTCAAGCTGGTCGTGAGGTAAGAATTATTGTTAAGCCAGACAAAATATCAGATGACCAAATGACAGTATTGGCAAGAGATGTTTCAAAACGTATAGAAGATGAAATGGATTATCCAGGACAAATCAAAGTAAACATTATAAGAGAAAAAAGAGTTGTAGATTATGCAAAATAAAATAAAACCCAAAAAGAAGATATTTTCTTTTTGGGTTTTTTGTTGCCAAATCATAACAATTTACTAAAAAAATAAAAATAAAAAAAAATGATAAAATACTTGTCAAAGAAAAATGCAAATGATATAATCATATTGAAAAAGTATGAACAGAATATAAGAAAAAGTACATTAAAAACCAAATATTCTACAAAAAAGCCTAAAAAATACTCTTTTTTATATTATGTTTATATTTTAAAGAAAATAAAAAACGATAAAAAATCGTTAAATATTTAAGGAGGAAAAAGATGAAAGGAACATTTAAGAAAAAAGTTTACAAAGAGAACAAAGGTATAACCTTAATCGCGTTGGTGGTTACAATCATTGTTTTGTTAATATTAGCAGGAGTATCAATTGCAATGCTTACAGGAGAAGGTGGAATATTAAAAAATGCAAGAAAAGCAAGAGAAATGACAGATATAGCAGATATAAAAGAACAAGTACAAATGGATATACTGGAAGAACAGATAAAAAGCCAATCAGGAGATATAAGTAAGGAAAAGTTAATAGAAATTTTAAAAAGATATTTTAATGCAGACAATATCCCTGATGCAGACGATGAAAAATGGGAAGACCTAGCAAGTATAGATAGTCTTCATACATTACCTCAATATGGAGATTATGATATAGACATAACAGATGTATATAACAAAAACTTTCCACATGTTCCAAAGGCAGGAGATATAGTAGATGTACCAGCAGGAAAAAG
>CANRQH010000006.1 GCA_947632745.1 uncultured Clostridia bacterium
TTCTCTTAAATATCTTATTAAATCATTTTTGTATAAAATAAATTGCTGAGATTTAGCTACTTCTTCCATTTTTACTGCATAGAATGTTTTTATATAATCTTGATAGTCTTGGTTTAATCTTTTAAAATCGTTATTTAAATTTTCCCACCAACTATGCACATCTGCTTCACTCTGCATACTTACTTTTTCAATATTTTCTATTTCTTCTTTTATTCTTTCAATTAATTTTGGTTCTAAAGACGCTCCTTCAATATGTAAATTTTCAAGTTTTATTACTAATCTTTCTATTTCTACTGCATATTCTGATAATTGATATCTAAATTTTCTATGCTTAAATTCTTCAACAGTAGTTACATTATTAGTGTCCTGAATTGCTGTTAAATTTCCCCATTCTACTAATGCTTCTAAATCACTTTCGCACATTTCAAGTGTATATTCTTCAAAATTATTTTTATCCTTTAACTCATTAAATACTTCTTCTTTGTATAACATATAATTAATTCTTTCATATTGCTCGTAAAAATATCTAAGTATTGGTCTATATCTTTTTGTATTTTCCGTAGTTAAATATGATGTTTCTGTTATTTTTTTAGATAATTGTTCATTAATTTCCATAATATTTTCCTTTATAAAAAAATTAAAAGAGTAGTTGTTTTCTACTCTTTTGTTTTTTATATTATACACCTCTTTGTAGCTTTTGTCTAGATATAAATAAAAGAAAACTAAGATATAGGTTATATAATAACCTATCTTCTTTTAACTGTTAAGCTTTTTCTATACTATCTACAACAAAAGTTAAAACTCCGGCAACCTCATAATGAAGTTGCCGGAGTCGGACGTTTCTAGCCCTCTAGATCTTTTTAGATTCTTCTCAGTCTGTCAATTAAAGGCTGGAATAACATCATCTGAGCCTCAATTTCATGATTGGGAATGATTTTGTCTTTGTCCGAATGATTGAATCTGCTGTGTAAGATGCCATCGGGATCAACACTGAATTTGAGATGACCGGGATTTAGTTGCATATTTCCGAGTCTAACAATTACCCCGTTTTTCATCTTGTAACTGGCTTTATTACCATCACAGATTATGTCCTGTTCAGGCATTGTCAAAAGTTTGTTGTGCAGGTACGGCACGAACTGATGTAAATATGCGTATGGATTGCTAGGATTAAGGGTTCTCACCTTTACTCCCATTCCAAGATTTAAAGCTGAATTTACTACCGACATCAGTCTACCCTCGGTTTGGTAGTTTTCCATGGTAGCCATTATATATAGCTTTATTCTTGACTTCCATTCACTTTGAGGCATTAACATAAATTCTAATCCTGGCTCATAAGAGAACCGAATTTCATCTACAATGCCATCAAGTTCTCGCAAAACATCCATGCGAATGCCGTTCGTGAACATGTTTACTTGAAACCCTTGTTCTTTTGCTAATTTTGCCAAATTAACAACATCAGGATGCACAGTAGGTTCTCCACCATGCAAGTACAGCATCTTAAAATCAAGTTCCTTTGCAATATGCATTGCATCTACAAATGCTTTTTCTGTCATAAACTTTTTAGAATGTACATTAGGTTCGATACAATACGGACACGCTTTGTTACATGCGTACGTAATGAGGAAATAAATCTGTCGTAAATCCTCATTTTCTAGGGGATGTGGTACGATTCCACATTTTAGTTTTTTCCGTGGTTGCATTTTGTTCGTCCTTTCTTGAAACATTTTGTAAGGCTATTGCCTCAGGTTACATAATGTATTATAGCATTTTTTTCCTATATTTTCAAGATTTTATCTTTCAAAATAATTTAAATAATTATTTGTAAAACTTTTTAATTTTTCTTTTTTTGTTTCTAACAAATCTATTAATTTATTAGCTTCACTATATGCCATCTCATATTCTTCTTTTGTAATGTCATTTGTTTTTAAAGCATTTTCTAGTTCGTCTTCGTCTAATAACATAATTTCTCCATTGGGCTTTACTACCACATCTAAATATAAATCTTCTTCATATGGTACACCATTTTCTTTTCCTATTTCATTTGAAATATCAAAATACCATTCTATTATCTCTCTATTTTCATTATAAAATGTAGATAATTTTACTTTAGAATTATAATCATAAAACTCTAATAACCTATAGTTATTATCTATTATGACTTTACCATTTGATAAAGTTATTTTAATATCAGCATTTTTAAAGTTGTAGTAGCAAATATCTCCCTTAAAATAATTATCATTAATACTTTTTACTAAATATATTAAATCACTATTAGGTTTATCTATTTTATGTCTATTAGCATATCTTTTTTTCAATCTAATCTACCTCAATTAATTCATATTCTCTAGAGCCAATTCCAAGTTCTTCTGCTGCTTCTATTGTATGAATTCCATGTCTTGATTCAATTCTTTCTACTAAGTGATCTCTTCCTGGGTCATTTGAATTATATACTAAATCTATACATGCTTGGTCTATTGCTACTGGATCTAAACTTGCTAAAATCCCAATATCTTCCATACATGGGTCTTCTGCAACATTGCAACAATCACAGTCAACACTCATATTGCACATAATATTTATATATAAAATATTTTCTCCAAATTTTTTAGTTACACTACTTGCTGCATCTGCCATAGCTTCTAGGAATTTTATTTGGTCTGCTTTAAACATTTCTTCATAACTTGCATTTTCTTTACCTGTACAATGGATATATCTTTTTCCTTTTCCAGATGCAACACCTATTGATAATTGTTTTAATGCTCCACCATATCCTCCCATAGGATGTCCTTTAAAATGAGACAAAACAAGCATTGAATCATAATTATCTATATTTTTACCAACATAGTTTTTCTTAATTACTTTTCCATTTGGTATTTCTAATACCTTGTCCTCTCCTTCTGAATCTAAAATATCTACATTAAAATATTTTGTCCAACCATGTTCTTCCATTAATTCTTTGTGTTTTTCAGTTGTATCTCTTGCACCATCATATGCAGTATTGCATTCAACTACTGTTCCATTTACATGTTCTACTATATTTTTAACCATTTCTGGTCTAATATAGTTTTGGTTTCCTCTTTCCCCAGAGTGTAATTTTACTGCAACCTTTCCTGGTAATTTTTTTTCAAGTACATCATACATTTTTACAATACTTTCTGGTGTTATCTCTTTACAAAAATAAACTTTTGATTTTTCCATAAAATCACAACCTTTCTTTTCTACTATTTCATTTTGATTTTTATAAATACTATTTTCTTCTACAAAACCTCTTACAGATGAAAGAGGATAAATATTTGTATTTCTTCCAACAATAGTTCCTGGATTTAGTACAGAACCACAACCAATTTCCGAATTATCTCCTATAATTGCTCCTAATTTTCGTAAATTCGTTTCTATTTTGTTTGTATTAAATGTTATTTTTATTTGTGTTTTATCTGATTTTAAATTTGAAGTTATACTTCCTGCTCCCATATGAGCTTTATACCCTAAAATTGAATCTCCAACATAATTATAATGTGGCACTTGAGCTTCATTAAATAAAATAACATTTTTAAGTTCTGAAGAATTTCCGTACAACACATTTTTTTCCTATTATTGCATTTCCTCTAATAAATGCTGAATGCCTTATTTCAGCATTTTCGTCAATAATACATGGTGCTTGTATGCATGCTGTTTTTGCAACTATAGCAGATTTTGCCACCCATATATTTTCTTCTATTTCTTGAAATTTTTCCTTATCTAATGATTTTCCTAAATTAATTATAAAATCTTTTATTTTAGGAATACTTTCCCATGGATATTTACAATCTTTAAATATATTTACTGCTATTGTTTGATTTAAGTCAAGTAAATTATTTATTTCTAATTTTTCCATATTTATATAACTCCTTCTTTTTGTACAAAAAAGAACCGGTCCCATTTGGACATGTACAAAAAAGAACCGGTCCCTGTTGTACTATATAACATTATAATAATTTTCATAAATCTTTTTTGCAGTCTCAGGGCTATCTATTCCTTCTTTATTTTTTATTGGTGCAAATTCCTCTTCCCTTTTTACTCTCATAACTAACATATCATCTAAATATTTAAATCCATCAAATATAAATGTTTCAAATTTATATAAATTATTCTTTTTAGCTATATGATATGTTAAGTTTTGATTTGATATTTTTTCTATTGCATCTAAGCTCAAAAGATGGCTTATTATGTTTGCATCTCCAAAAATTAATTCACCAAATTTATTACATTGAATTCTCATTTTTTCAGGTAATTCTATGTATTCTACTATACCTGGTTTTCCATCTCTTTTACAATAAACCCCTACATTTTCTTCTGGGTATGCTTTAGCAACTGACTTTGATGCTATTTGCATATTTTGTTTTATTGTTAAACCAATAAAAACTGTATCTATTGGTTTTACCATTATGTTGTCTACTCCAAATATATATACCCATTTTATATTTTTGTTTTTCATATCTTCTATTATTTTTTGTTTTTTTAAGGCTGTAAATACCCCACCATTGCCATCTGAACCTGTTTTTATTAAACCATTTTCAACTACCATTTTTCCTTCTTCAGTTAGCATAGGTAGTTCCCCTTGGGTGAAAAATTTTATTTTTTGCTTATTATATCCAAAATAATTATGTTCTTTAAAAAATTCTATTGTTTGTTTATTATTTTGATTGCTTGTCATTATATACCAATATGGAAGTACTCCATATAGCTGTTTTGATTTCTTTAGGGTTTCAGCCAATATTTCAAAAATATATTTTCCATTTTCTCCAATGTCTAATTTATATGCACCTTTTGGTCCATTACAGCCAAGCCTTGTTCCTTGACCTCCTGCCATTGTAACTACAGCATATTCGTTATTTTTTATTATTTGCTCACCAATTTGTTTTATTTCTTTAAGTTCTTGAGAGTCTATTTTTTGCTTGTCTATATAATCAATTGGTGTTATTTGGTCTTCTTCCATTTCTTGCTTTATTTTTGTGCTCTTATAAAGCTCAGCCATTTTTTCAAAATCTATTTCAAGAATTTGCTTTATTATATTTTGCTGTTCTTCTGAACTCATTTTCTCAATTATTTCAATAATATGCTCTTGATTATATTGCTTAAGCTTATTCTCAATATCCTTTTTATCTAACATTTTATCACCCTTAATATTATATTGATTTTCACGATAGATTTTACATCAAATGTTAATTTTGTACAACATTTTTTTAGAATTTTTTTAATTTATTTTTTTTATAAGTATTTTTTATTTTTAGCTATAACAGATTTTTTAATAAATTCTGTTATAACTATAAATTTTAATTATAAATTTAATATTAAAGTTGCAAATTTGAAAAATACTAAAATAGAACACATATCTACAATTGTAGAAATAATCGGCGCCGCCATTATTGCAGGGTCAAGTTTTAATTTTTTTGCAAGTATAGGTAAAACTCCTCCAACTAATTTTGCAATTATTGCTGTTGTAATTAAAGTTAATCCAACAACTAATGCAAGATTTATTATATTATTTGCATATTCATTGCCATATTGAAGAAAAATCCTTACTGCTGTAACTAATGCAAGTATTATGCCAACCATTAATGCAACTCTTATTTCCTTCCATATAACTTTTAATACATCTGATATTTTTATTTCATCTAAAGCTAGACCTCTTATTATTAAAGTTGAGCTTTGTGAACCACAATTTCCTCCAGTATCCATTATCATAGGAATAAATGAAACCAATATTGGAACTACTGCAAAAGCACTTTCATATTTTTGTATTATTGTTCCTGTAATTGTTGAAGAAAGCATTAATACTAATAACCAGAAAATTCTGTTTTTTGCATGTTTAAATACACTTGTTTTAAAATAAGTGTCTTCATTTGGAATTAATGCTGCCATTTTTTCAAAGTCTTCTGTGTTTTCATCTTGGATTACATCTATTGCATCATCTATTGTTACAATTCCAACTAATCTATTTTCTTTGTCTACCACAGGCATTGCAATATAATTGTATTTGTCAAACATTTTTGCAACATTTTCTTGATCTTCTGTTGTTAATACACTTATTGGATTTTCTTCCATAATTTCTGTAATTTTTTTATCTCTATCTGCAATAAGCATTTCTTTTACATCTACAAAACCAAGCAATTTTCTCGATTTATCTACAACATATGCATAATATACAGTTTCCTTTTTTAAACCTGTTTTTCTTATTATTTCAAAACCATCTTGTATTGTAATATCTTCTTTAAATTCTATAAACTCTGTTGTCATAATGCTTCCAGCACTATCTTCTGGATAATTTAAAAGTTCATTTATAATTTTTCTATCCTGTAAACCAACATTTTTTAAAATTCTTTTTACAACAGATGATGGCATTTCTTCTATTAAATCAACTGTATCATCCATAAATAGCTCATTTACTACGGTTTTTAATTCTTTATCTGTAAACATATTTATTAATTTTTCTTGTAAATCTGAGTCTAGCTCTGCAAATACTTCTGCAGCTTTTACTTTTGTTAAAAGTCTGTAAATAATTAGTATTTCTTCTTCTTCTAATTCTTCAAAGAGCGACGGGAAGTCTGCACTATTAATATTCTCCAGCATATTATGTAACTCATTTATTTTTTTTTCTTTAATTAATTTTTTTATTTTTTCTTGTAAATCTTGTTCTTGCATTCCTTCCATTTTTATCACCCCTTTAAAATTTTTAATACTCGTCTAATTCTGTTCCTTCTTTTTCTTCTTGATTACAATTTACTTGATTATTTTTTGAATTATTATCCTCTTGATTTATATTTTTAATATCACTGTTTTCATATTTTTCTACTATTTTTTCAACTAATTTTTTTAGTCCACCATTTATAATAAAATCTTTATATTCTTGTCTCGTTAAATTTATTTTCTTTTGGTTTTTGTCTAATAAATTTTCTGCTTCTATTATTTCAAAGCCTTCTCTTATTGCTTTTCTATCCACTCTATTATTTATTTCTGTATAATATATTTTTGAACTTTCTAATATACTATGGAAAGTAAATTCTACAGAATCGGTTTCTTTATTATATTGTGCTGTAAAGTATCTTGGTGTAATACTTTCTACATTCTTTCTCCACTTTCCAATTTGCTCGTCTGTCATTTCATGTAATCTACCAAATCCTTCTATAATAATTACTTTTTTTAAATTTCCATTTGCATCTGTATATTTTTTTCCCTTATCATATCTTGGCATATAATGTATTGGTCTTTTCTTTTCTAATGCTGCTTGTTTATCGAATTTATTTGCCCCTAATCTTTTTTCTCCATATGATGCAGTTCCAAATGTTGCAACATCATCCCTATATCCTGTCATACCTTGAAGCTCTATATTTAAGTTTACAACATCTTCTATAGTTTCTATAATGTCGCAATGCAAAGAAACATAACCATTTGCTTTTATGTGTTTTTCTATATTAACAATATGATTTGAATTTTCTTTTAAATATACACTTAAATTTGGGTCAATAAATTCAAAATACATTGAATCACTCATTAATTCTTCTATCATTTGACTTTCTAACTTATCATTTAAGTGTTCACTTAATTCCTCACTTAACCTTGCTAGTTCTTTTAAGTAATCTATAGTTACATTATTATTAAAACCATTTTGAATTAAATCTGAAAATGTAAGAAGTGCTGTTTTTAATGAATCTTCTATTTTATTGTATGAGTTTTCACATTCTTTATACTCTGCTTTTTTTAGATTATACAGCAATGCAATTAAATATTTAAAATATTCTTCTTGGTAATCTTTTACATCTTGTGGAATAGTTTGCTCTGCTATTAAAAATCTTCTAATTATAGTGTATTTTTCGTCAACCTTATCATCAACTTTTTCTTGTCTTAGTTCCTTTATAGCCTGATTTATATCTTCTTCTAGGTTTGGACGCCAAACTTCAACCTTGCCTATCTTTTCATTATGTTTACAAATTTTTCTTTGAATATATTCAAAGGTTTTTCTACATGATTCTAAATCCATTATCTGTTTTTCTTTTTTACTTTCTCTATCGTTTTCTGAATAGAATTCACCTATTTGCTCTTGTTCTTCATAAAAATTCATAATACTTGCTAATAAGTATGTATTCTTTCTTCTAGCTTCATATTCAGCTTTTACCCTATCTGAAAAGTTTTCTAAATCATCTATTTTATGACCGGTTTCTTGTAAAACAAGTTTGCTTGCTATAAGATCATTTATTTTTGAATTGTCTCTTAATCCTATACTGTGTGCTTCATCAAATCTTTCTTGCTTTTTTAATGAACTATATTTTGATTTTGCCCTAGTAATTAATTTATATGCAACATTATCTTTACATTTATCACTAATTCTAAAACATATTCCACCTATTATATATGCATCTAAAGCTATACTTTCTGGTGAAAGGTATATGCTTCTTCTTTTAATCATTCTCTTATATTTATCATATTGCTCATCTGTAAAATCATCTTTATCTGACATATTTTGCTTAGAAACTACCATTATGTCTTCTAACCATTCTTCTCTACTTTTATTTGCCATTAATTTTCACCTCTCTATTTATCTTTCTCACAAATTAACCACTATTCAATATTATACTACATTTTACTAATATTTGTAAACAGTTATTTGATAAATTTATTACGCTATAAATGTTTGTACCTATATAATTTCAAGAAATTTTTGGTAAACACTTGTAATTTATTTGTTTTTGTGATAAACTAGAGATTAGTCAACTTGGTTTGTGTAACAAAATACCACAAAACATAGATTTATCAAACTAATATAGATATAATAACTAAATTTTAAGGAGGTGCAAAAATGGCAGTTTGTGCAATATGTCAAAAGAAACCTATTTCTGGAAATAAAATAAGTATAGCACGTTCACACGTAAGTAGAAGAGCTGCTCGTACATGGAAACCAAATTTAAGAAGCGTTAAAGCTGAAATAAATGGTGAAGTAAAAAGAGTATATGTATGTGCTAAATGTTTAAGAAATGGAAAAGTAAAAAGAGTATAATGTCCAAATGGGACCGGTTCTTTTTTGTACATGTTCAACAGGGACCGGTTCTTTTTTGTACATTTATAAAAAAAGGAGAGATGTATTTGTCAAGACAACTTCGAAGATTTAGCAAATCTAACATTTATCATATAATAATTAAAGGAATCGATGATTCAAATATTTTTTATGATGATATGGACAGAAATGTTTTCTTAGAAAAAATAAAATTAACACAAAAAAATTTTAATTATAGAGTATATGCCTATTGTCTAATGAACAATCATGTGCATATGGTTATAGGTGTTAAAGATGAGTTTTTATCCAAAGCTATTCAAAGTTTAACAATTAGATATGTAAGTTATTTCAACAAGAAGTATGACCGAAAAGGTCCGTTTGTTCAAAATAGATTTAAAAGTAAAAATATTGAAAATCTAAAATATTTTCTAGATGTTTGTAGATATATTCATAGAAATCCCGAAAAAGCTAAAATAGAGAAAACTAATAATTATAAATGGAGCAGTTATAAAGAGTATTTAGGCAAGGAAAAAATTATTACTAAAAACCTTTTAATGCATTATTTCAATAACGATATAAATGCTTTTATAAAATATACTCTTAAAGAAGATACTTTTATAGAAATAGCAAATCTAACCGATTTTGAATTATGTACTCATATAACAGATGACGAATTAGCCAATATTATATTAAAAAAATATAAATTAAATTCTATAAATGAAATTATAAGTTATTTCAAAGAAAATAAATCAATCATCAAAGATTTAAAAAATATTAAAGGAACTAATCAAAATCAAATATCAAGAATTACCAGAGTTGACAGAAGAACTATACGAAAATTTTGGAATACTCAATAGCATGCACAAAGCACAAACAGTAAAAAAAAGAACAAAAAAGCACAAAAAAGAACCGGTCCCATTTGGACATGCACAAAAAAGAACCGGTCCCATTTGGACATGCATGCACAAAAAAGAACCGGTCCCATTTGGACATTATACTCCCATTATATTATATCCATTATCTGCATAAATTACTTGACCTGTTATTGCTTCACTCATTGAACTTAGTAAAAATGCTACAACATTTCCAACCTGCGTTGTTGTTACATTTTGATGAAGAGGTGCTTTTTGTTCTACAACTGTTAAAATTGAACCAAAGTCTTTTATTCCTTTTGCAGATAAAGTTTTTATTGGTCCTGCAGAAACGCCATTTACTCTTATTCCTTCTTTTCCCAAGTTATCTGCTAAATATCTTATACTTGCCTCTAATGCTGCTTTTGCAACTCCCATTACATTATATCCTTCTAATACTTTTGTTGAACCATGGTATGTTAATGTAACTAGACTTGCGTTTTCATTTAACATATCTAATTCTTTTGCCATTCTTGCAACAAGTACAAATGAGTATGCACTTACATCACAAGCATGTGAATATCCTTCTTTAGATGTATAAATAAAGTCATTGTGTAAATCTTCTGTAAAGGCATGTGCTATTGCATGAACTATTCCATCTATTTTTCCATTTTCTTCTTTTATTTTCATAAATACTTCTTTTACAACATCATCTTGTGATGCTTCGTCTAATACATAAGCTTTACTTCCTTTAAATTCTGATGTAAGTTCTTCAATTTTTTGTTTATTTTCTTCTCCTACATATGTAAATAAAAGCTCTGCTCCATTTTCATAAGCTGATTTAGCTATACCATAAGCTATACTCCATTTATTTCTAATTCCCATTATTAATATTTTTTTTCCTTCTAATATCATTTTTTAATCCTCCTTAAATTTATATTTATGTCCCTATGTCCCAAAAAGAACCGGTCCCCATTGGACATGCATGTACAAAAAAGAACCGGTCCCTGTTGGACATTCACAATGTACCAAAAAGAACCGGTCCCTGTGGAACATCCCTATTGTACATTAAACTCTCCCATTTGTCTAAATTTTTGGTATCTTTGCTCTTGTAGTTCTTCGGGAGTTAATTCTTCTAGTTCTTTTATTTGAGTAACTATTTCTTTTTTTAAGCTTTTTATTAATTTTTCAAAATCATCTTGTGGCTCTTTTATTATTTTGTCTATTACTTTTAAATCATACAAATCTTTTGCAGTAAGCTTCATTTTTTCTGCCGCTTCTTCTGCTCTTGATGAATCTTTCCACAATATACTTGCATATCCTTCTGGAGATAAAATTGAATATATTGCATTTTCTAGCATTAATATTTTATTTGCAACACCTATTGCTAAAGCGCCCCCTGATGAACCTTCTCCTATTACTATTGAAATTATTGGAACTTTTAGTTCTGCCATTTTTAGCATTGAACTTGCAATTGCTTCTCCGCTGGCCCCTCTCTTCTGCTCCTATTCCAGGATATGCTCCTTTTGTGTCTATAAATGTTATTACTGGTCTATTAAATTTTTCTGCTTGCTCCATAAATCTTATGGCTTTTCTGTAACTTTCTGGATTTGGCATTCCAAAGTTTCTTTCTATATTTTCTTTGGTTGAACGTCCCTTTTGTTCTGCAATTATTGTATAGTTTTGCTTGCCTATTTTTGCTAAACCACATACCATTGCTTTGTCATCTTTAAAATTTCTGTCTCCATGTAGCTCTATGAATTCGTCAAAGATGTTTTCTATGTAGTCTAATGATGTTTTTCTCTTTGGAGATCTTGCTATTTCTACTTTTTGCCATGCAGTTAAACTTGCCATTTTTATCACTTTCTTTCTATTATTATCTTTTATAAATTTATTTAGCATTGCTAACTTGAATGAAATTTTAATTATTTCTATACATTTGCATTAATTTATTATCTCTACACATTTTTATGGTACTGTATTAACTTATATAAAGTATGTTTTAAATCTTGTCTTTCTACAATTTTATCTATAAAACCATGTTCTAATAAAAACTCAGCTGTTTGGAATCCTTCTGGTAAACTTTCTTTTATTGTTTGTTCTATTACCCTTTGACCTGCAAAACCTATCATGGCTTTAGGCTCTGCTAAAACTATGTCTGCAATACTTGCAAATGAAGCTGTAACTCCACCATATGTAGGGTCTGTTAAAACTGATATGTATAATCCTCCTGCTTTGTTAAGTTTAGAAATTGCAGAAGTTGTTTTTGCCATCTGCATAAGTGACATTATTCCTTCTTGCATTCTTGCTCCCCCTGATACTGTAAAAATTATTAAAGGATATTTTAGCTCTATCGCTTTTTCTATTGCGTATGTAATTTTTTCTCCTACAACTGTTCCCATACTTCCCATTAAAAATCCGCTATCCATTACACAAATTACAACATCTTCTCCTTCAATTTTTCCTGTTCCACATGCTACCGCTTCTTGCAAATTTGTTTTTTGTCTTAGCTTTTCTAGTTTTGAAGGATAATCTTCTAAATTAAGTGGATTTACATTTTCTATGTTTAAATCGAACCTTTTGTATGTACCATCATCTATTATAGTTTCTAATCTTCTATTTATGTGCATTCTAAAATATGCACCACAACTTGGACAAATATTAAAATTATTTCTTATATCTTCTTTGTACAAGATTTCTTTACATTCCGTACATTTTACCCATTTTCCGACTGGTATGTCAACTTTATTAATGTTTCTTTTTGCTGATGGCTCCCTTTTTTTTATTTTGTCAACTATCATTATATTTGAATCACTCCTTACAAAATTTTAGATTTCTGCATAATATGTATTGATTTTTTATTCGTAAAAGATCTATTTTGCAAAATCCCATTTTCTATAAAGTATATATGTATATTTTCTATAAAATTTCGGTTTCTACAAATGATGTATCGAAATTTCCTCTAATGAAATTTGGATTTTTTATAATTTTAAATAAGAAATCTATATTTGTATCTATTCCTTCTATTACAGTTTCCTCAAGTGCTCTTTTAATTTTACTTATTGCTTCATTTCTTGTTTTTCCATGTGCAATTATTTTTGCAATCATAGAATCATATGTAGGTGGAATTGTGTAACCTGCATAAATAAATGTATCTACTCTAATTCCATTTCCTCCTGGAAGTATTAAACCTGTAATCTTTCCGAGGACTTGGTCTAAAGTTCTTGCTTGGATTTTCCGCATTTATTCTACATTCTATTGAATGACCTCTAAATTCCACATCTTTTTGTTTTAATTTTAGTTTTTCTCCTGCTGCAATTCTTATTTGTTCTTTTACAATATCTATACCTGTTCTTTCTTCTGTAATTGGATGCTCTACCTGAATTCTAGTGTTCATTTCCATAAAGTAAAAATTCTTATTTTTATCTACTATAAATTCAACTGTTCCACAACTTGTATATCCTACTTTTTTGGCTACCTTAATGGCTGCTTCTCCCATTTTTTCTCTTAATTTATCATCTATGCTATTACTTGGAGTTTCTTCTATTATTTTTTGATGATTTCTTTGCACTGTACAATCTCTTTCTCCAAGATGAATAACATTTCCATGTTCGTCTGCTAAAATTTGAATTTCAACATGTCTTGGATTTTGAATATATTTTTCTATATATATTTCATCATCTTTAAAAGCATTTCTAGCTTCCTGTTTTACTATATTGTAACTATTTTCCAAATCTTCTTCAGAATTTACAACACGAATTCCTTTTCCTCCACCACCTGCTGCTGCTTTTAACATTACAGGGTATCCAATTTCATTTGCAACTATTTTAGCTTCTTGAATTCCTGTGATGCTTCCTTTCGAACCTGGTACAACAGGAACTCCTGCTTGTTCCATCATTTCTTTAGCATTTGATTTATTTCCCATAAGTTTAATCACTTCATAAGATGGCCCTATGAACTTTATGTTTGATTCTTCACACATCTTAGCAAACTGGCTATTTTCTGAAAGAAATCCAAACCCTGGGTGGATACTGTCTGCTCCAGTTAAATATGCAACTTCAATTATATTTTTGTAATTTAAATAACTTTTGCTAGAATTCGCTGGTCCAATACAAATAGCCTCATCAGCTAAACGTGTATGTAAACTGTCTTTATCTGCTTCTGAATAAACTGCAACTGTTCTAATATTCATTTCTTTACATGCTCTAATAATTCTAACTGCAATTTCTCCTCTGTTAGCTATTAAAATCTTATTCATAAACTCCTCCTTTCTGATTTTTCAATGATGCTTTTTTCTTAAATCCCTAAAAACACCACGCAATGATACTTTTTTGTCTTAAGTCCCCAAAAGCATCATCCAACTATCGCAAATGTTAACTCTCCTCTTGCTGCTACTTTTCCATCTACTGTAGCTATAGCTTCTCCGATTCCTATTGGTCCTTTTTGTTTTATTATTTTTACTTCTAATTTTAATGTATCCCCTGGTACTACTTGTCTTTTAAATTTCATTTTGTCTATTCCACCAAATAGAGCATTTTTTCCTTTATATTCTTCAGATCCCAAAATTGCTATTGCTCCTGTTTGTGCCAAACTTTCTGCAATTAGCACTCCTGGCATTATTGGGTTTCCTGGAAAATGACCTTTAAAATACCATTCATCCTCTCTTACATGTTTGTATGCTATTGCACTTTCTTTTGGTGTATATGTTTCTACCTCATCTATCATTAAAAATGGCTCTCTTTGAGGTATTATTTTTTTTATTTCTTCTTTATTTAACATTTTTTTCCTTCTTTCTTTACATTATGTTTACAATATGGTATAATACTATTATTGCAATTAAAATCTTAATATGCAGAAAACACGGAGGTGCATTGTATGAACGACTTAAAACTTCTAGAGCAACTGGAAACGCAATGGATGCGGACATTATCTCAAACAGATGTCGAGGTAATGAAACCGTTCATCCAAAAACTTCGAGAGCGTGTTATTGGAAACAATAACTCGCTGTCGGGCTTAGAAATTTCGTGGCCAGAAGATTTTCCACCAAGAGAATCTTTCCTGTGGACCTTCATAGATGCATTCATACAGAGTGCAAATATCGAAGCGACCTCTAATGGCTTCACCATCAAATTTCGTTAGCCCCATGCACTCCGCCGGCGGGGGATCTCCCCGCCGGCTTGTTTTATTTTATTACAAATAGCGGTTTTCCATATTCTACTGGCTCTCCATCTTTTACAAGGATTTCTTTTATTTCTCCATCAAATTCTGATTCTATTTCATTCATAAGTTTCATTGCTTCTATTATGCAAAGTATATCTCCTTTTTTTACTGTTTTTCCAACTTCTACATATGGAGCTGAATTTGGAGATGGTTTTGAATAAAATGTTCCAACCATTGGAGATTTTAATATATTTCCATCACATTCATTTTGATCTTTATACGAATTATTTTCTTCATTATTTTCTATTTGCTCTGTGTTTTCTTCTGATACTACACCTTCTAAATTATGTGTTGCATTTACTACTTTTTTTTCATCATCTTTTTTCATGCTTATTTTTGTTCCATCTGGAAAATCTATATCTATTGAATTTAATTTTGAATTTCCAAAATCATCCATTAATTGTTTTATTTTTTCGTATTCCATATTTTTTTAACTTATGCATTTTTTGCACAAGTATCCTCCTTTCATTATCTTGATACATATTTCCTTTCATTATTTTAGTAATTTAAAATTTATTCTTCATATTTCTTTATTATAATACTTGCATTATGTCCACCAAATCCTAGTGAGTTTGACATTGCAATATCTATATTTGCTTTTCTTGGTTCATTTGGTACTATATCTAAATCACATTCTTCATCTTTAACTTTATAATTAATTGTTGGTGGAACTAATGAATTTTGTATTGCTTTTACACATATTATAGCTTCTACAGCACCTGCTGCACCTAGCAAATGACCTACATTAGATTTTGTTGAACTTATCATTACTTTTTTGCTTTTTTCTTCTCCTAATGCTGTTTTTATTGCTTGTGTTTCTAAACTATCATTTAAATGTGTTGAAGTTCCATGTGCATTTATATAATCTATTTGGTCTGGAGTAATTTTTGCATCTTCTATTGCTCTTATCATAGCTCTAGCTCCACCTTCTCCTTCTGGTGCAGGTGAAGTTATATGATACGCATCAGATGTTGCTCCATATCCAATTATTTCTGCATATATTTTTGCGCCTCTTTTTTTTGCGTGCTCCAAATCTTCTAAAACAACCACTCCAGCTCCTTCCCCCATTACAAACCCTGATCTTTCTTTATCAAATGGAATGCTTGCTCTATTTGGATCTTCTGCAGTAGATAAGGCCTTCATATTTTCAAATCCTGTTATTCCCATTCCACATATAGAAGCTTCTGAACCTCCTGCAAAAATTACATCTTCTGAACCATATTTTATTGTTTTATATGCTTCTCCTATTGCGTTTGTTGATGAGGCACATGCTGAAAGTATTGATATAGACTCACCTTTTAAACCTAATTCTATTGAAACATTCCCTGCTGGCATATTTGCAATTGACATTGGAATGAACATTGGAGAAACTCTGTTATGACCTTTTGTGAAATTTATTTCAGTTTGCTCTTCGATTGTTCTTAATCCTGCTATTCCTGAGCTTACAAAAGTTCCTATTCTTTCAAAATTGGTATTTTCTTTAGTTATTCCACTGTCTTTTAAAGCTTCCCTTGCAGTAATTATTGCTAACTGTGAAGATTTATCAAGTCTTTTTGCTTTTTTTAAGTCAAAATGTTCTTCTACATTGTAGCCTTTTAGTTCACCTGCAACTTTTGTTTTATAGCTTTCTGTATCAAATTCTGTAATTTTATTAATACCGCATTTTTTTTCTTCTATTGCCTTCCACATTTCCTCTACGGTATTTCCTATAGGAGTTATTGCTCCCATTCCTGTAATAACAACTCTTCTTTCCATTTTTTTATCCTTCCTATTGAAATTTTTCTCTTATTTTATGTATATAATGTAAAAATATTTATAATGAATACATTATATAGAAAGTTAACACTTTTTTACATTAGCATTCCGCCATCTATATTAATTACTTGACCAGTTATGTATGAGCTATCTTCAGACACTAAAAATTTTACAACATTTGCTACATCTTCTGGTTTTCCCATTCTTTTTAATGGTATGTTTTTTGCAATTTCTTCCTTTATTTCGTCCTTCAAGCTATCTGTCATACTTGTTTCAATAAATCCAGGTGCTACTGCATTTACTCTTATATTTCTTGATGCTACTTCTTTTGCTAAACTTTTTGTAAATCCAATTATTCCTGCCTTTGATGCAGAGTAATTTGTTTGTCCTGCATTTCCTGATATTCCAACTACTGATGATATATTTACAATATTACCTGAACGTGCTTTCATCATATATGGAATTACATTTTTTGTTACATTAAATGTTCCTACTAAATTTACATCTATTACTTGTTCAAAATCTTCTTTTTTCATTCTCATTATTAACATGTCTTTTGTAATACCTGCATTGTTTACTAGTACATCAATTGAACCTAAATTATCTACGGTTTCTTTTACAAAATTTTCGCAATCCTCGAAAATTGATACGTCTCCTTTTACTGTTAAACACTTAACATTTTCCTGTTCTATTTGTTCTTTTAAATTTTTTAACTCCTCATTTTCTGTTCTGTAATTAATTGCTATGTCATATCCATTTTTTGCAAGAGTTAAAGCGATTTGTTTTCCTATTCCTCTTGTTCCACCTGTAACTAAAGCTACTGCCATTTTTATCATCCTTTCTTTTTTATTTTACAACCTGTTATAATTTTTTATAAAAACTTTACAACTTAATCTATGTTTTGATAATATTTTATTTAAAATAATCTACAACTTGCTCTAAAGTTTGAACATTATTTATATTAAAAATATTTATGTCTTTATCTGTTTTAAGCTTTTTTACAAATCCTGATAAAGTTCTTCCGTGGTCCCACTTCAATAAATGTATCTACACCCATATCTAGCATTTTTTCCAATCCTTTAGAAAATTTTACAGGACTTATAATGTGTTTTGCTAAAATATCTTTAATATCATCTGATTTCGAATAAACCTCTCCATCTATGTTTCTAACAACATTAGTTTCAAAATCTTTAAATTTTACTTTTTCTAGCTCATTTCTAAAATGTTTAGAGCTTTCTGCTAATTTTTCTGTATGAAATGGACCTGATGTTTTTAATAGCTTAATTTTTCTTACTCCATATTGTTCAGCTATTGTTTGAAATTCTTTAATTCCTTCTTCATCTCCAGAAATAACTACTTGACCTGGAGAGTTAAAGTTTACAGCAGATACAAATCCTTTTTTTACTTTTGAACAAATTTCACATACTTTTTCGTCCTCTTCGCCTAGGACTGCAGCCATTTGCCAATTTCCTTGTGGCACATAATTTTGCATATATTCGCCACGTTTTTGAACTAGCTTTACACCATCTTCAAATGAAATAGCTTTGCTATATATAAGTGCTGCATATTCGCCTAAGCTTAGCCCACTTGAAACATCAGCTCTTATGTTATGTTTTTCTAATATTGCTAATATAGCTAAACTCATTGTTAATACTGCAATTTGTGTGTTTTTTGTTTCATTTAATGTTTCTTCTTCTCCTTCAAATGTTAATTTTTCCACATCAACTTGAGTCAAATCTGTAACCTTTTTATATACATTTCGATATTCTTCAAATTTATCGTATAAATCTTTTCCCATGCCAAGAGATTGCGCCCCTTGACCTGGAAATAAAAATGCTATTTTCATATTCTCCCCCTTCTTCAATAATTATCCGTTTTCTATTAATTTATAAAATTTGTTATTACCCACTTTTCAAATAATTTATAAAATTTTATTTTCTATTAATCGCCTTTCACTTAATCTATAAAATTTTATTTTCTATTAACCATTTTTCAAATAATTCACAAAATCTGTTTATTACTCTTTCATTATCCACATCTATACCAAATTCATTTTTTATAGATGAAGCTATATTTTTTATATCTTCTGCAATTTCGTTTTTGTTAGTATTTATTCCAATGCCTATAACTATATACTTAACGATTCCGGCTTGCACTTTGGTTTCTGTAAGAATTCCTCCAATTTTTTTGTTATTATATACTAAATCATTTGGATGTTTTATTTCTAATTTAATATTATACAAGTCCTCAAAAGCTTCTACCAAAGTTCTAGCAATTTGAATTGTTATTCCTTCTATTTTTTCTATTTTACAATTAGCTTCTATTACAAAAGAAAATGCTATGTTATCTGAAATGTCTGTATGCCAACTTCTTCCATGTGTTCCAATGCCTGCTGTTTGTTTTTTTGCAATAATTAAAGTTCCGTTTTCTATATTATTAGATTCAATTCTTCTCCACATTTCTTTTTGAGTAGAATCTATTGTGTCATAAAATACTTTATTTTTACCTAATACTCTTGATTTCATGTATATATTTATACCACATTTTTCAAAAAAAATAAATTGTACTGGGAGGTCAGTACAATAATGTTTTTTATAATTTTAAATTTTTAGGGCTTTAACGACTAAGTTTTTTCTTCTTATTTAAGGCTTTAATGGCAATAATAATCAAAATTATAGAAATAATTATTCCAACCTCCACAATTACTTTCTTTGAAAATATCTTTTCTATTAGAACTTTTTTTCTTTCTATTTTGTTTTTTGTATCTTCTACTTTTATTTCATCTTCTTCTTTAATTTCTTCCCTTGCACCAGTTACAAGTAACCTGTGAGTATTTATATACTTTGGAGTGCAAGTTACAAGTGTTACCAAATCCTCATTTTCTTTTATTTCTAGCAAATCTACTTCATTTGGTTTTACCACGTCTATATTAATTATTCTGTATTTTAAAAAAATATCTAAATTTCTTATATAAAAAACATCATCTTTTTCTAGCTTATCTAATGAATTAAACAATTCCTTGGTAGCAAGCCCTGAATGTCCAACAAGGACGGAATGTGTATTTATTCCGCCTGTTGGAAAAGATGTATTTTCTAAATGTCCTATTCCCATTTCTAAAACAGAATTACTTGTGCCTTCATATATTGGAATATTTATATTTATTTTTGGGATTGTAATATACGATAATATCTCACCTTTAGGATAAAAATTTGCTGTATCCATTTCTTGCTTACTTGCTTCAAGTTCATCTTCGCTGTTTTCTTTACTTTTATCTGAATTTACTTCATAACTAGTTTTACTATTATATAACTTTTCATTATATTTTTTCCATTGCTCATTTAATTCATTTTTTTCATATTCTTTCATATTGCTTATTTTTTCATCATAATTTGATATCGCAATTGTTTCATTTTTTATTGATATTAATTTGCTTACAAAAGGATATAAAAGTATTAATACTCCTATTATAAAAATTAAATTTACTAAAATTTTTTTAATCATTTTTTATTTCCTTTCAAATGCAACATAGTTTAAATATTATTTCTCCTTAATTGTATTCACTTTTAAAACAAGATTTTTAATAACTAATTTTCTTAAAATTATAGAAATAAAAATTAAAGAAATACCAACAGCTAAATATAATGTTATTCCTATTCCTCCAGCATTAGGAAGCACAAGTTTTAATACATTTTTTACTGTAAATTCATGAATAGGTTTATCTTTTGTTACGTCAAATTCTATGGAATATTTTAAATTTTCATATCCTTCAGGTGCCTGTGTTTCAAATATTTCGTATTTACCAGCATATAAATCGTTAAATTCAATTACTCCATTTGCATTTGTTGTTTTTTCTTCTATAATATCTCCCTTATGATGTATAATTTCTCTTTTTAAATATATATCTTCTTTGGCAACTATTTTAAATTTAGCACCTTCTAATCTTGTCCCATCTTGATTTGTTTTTATTATTTTAGCATTACCTTTAATTATTTCATGTAATGCAGTTGTAACAGTATTAGAATTCAACGTTCCAGACGGGACATTATTCATTATAGTTGTTGAATAGTTTTCAATACTGTCTTTTGATTTTATATATTCAGAAATATCATCTTTAATTTTTGCTGATATTATAAATGTAAATTCTTCTCTTTTCCATTTTTTAGATTTTAAATATTCAGCATTAAAATTATAACTTACCTCTCCATTTTGAATTTTGGTAATTCCGACATGAACTTGTAATGTCATCTCCATTATAATCTTTAACTTCTAAATTTATAGAATTAAAATCAAAACACGAAGCTAATGTATCTTTAAACTCAAAACTGTTAAACTCAAAATTATCATTATTTATATATGGCATTTTTTGCTTTATAGTATATATAAGGGTTTCAGAAGGATATGCTTCTTTATTATTTACACTTTTTACAGGGTTTGAAATTGAAGCATTTAACGAATAAAAATTTACATGATATCCAAAACTAACAGGTGCTGTCCCTAGTGAAAACATATTAAAATTTATACTTTTTTTATTATTATATTCAAAACATACAACACTTCTGGTTTCCTTTGAATCACGATCGCTTACTGTTCCCTTAAAGACATTTGTATATATTTTTCCCCCAACTATTTCTTTATCTGATCTTTCAATTGCAGTATTTGAATAATAATATGCATTAGATGCTTCATTACTATTGGTAGCTTCTATATGATTTTCTTCTTTATCTAAAGAAGAGACCGTAAAATAAGCATTGTCTAATGTTATTGGATTTTTTTCCCCGTGATAATAAAAGGAAATATCAAGATTAAATCTATCAAATCCAATATTAAAGAATTCGTCTACGGTAGTTCTAGTTTCTACTTTTCCATATGGACACCAACTTAAGAAAAAGTCTCTTGTTTCGTTTGTATCTGACGTTGTGTGTAAATCAGAATATACAAATTTAATATCAATAGGTTTTCCACCTAGTGTCCCACAATTATTAAACATAACAGTTATAATTTCATCTAAGTTTTGATTATATAATTTACTGGTAAAATATAACATTTTATGTTGATGTTTAGATTCTATATTTTGAGGATGTGTGCCTACAACTTCAGTCCATATATGGCTTCCCTTATTTTCTACTGTTACTGTTGGCATATTTATAAAATTTAAATCTAGTGTATCTAAAATAGATTCTTTAAATAAATATGTTGGTGTAATTGTTTCAGGTGTAGTTATACTCATTGGCATAATTTCCGCTGTTTCTTGCTTCTCTTCGCTATTTCTTATTAATTCATTGTTTGTTATATTACTTGTTGCTTCATTGCTTGCACTATTTTTCTCATGGCTTGTTGCATCATCGTTTGAAATATTTTCCTCATTATTATTTATTACTTCATCTCCTGATTCACTTTTGTCAAGCTCTTGAACTGTTTCACTTTTTTCTTCACTATTTGGCTGTGTTAGATTTAAATCTTCATTTTTATTTTGCTCTTGGCTGTTTTGCTGTGTTGAATTTATATCATCATCTTTTTTGGTATCTTCTTCTAAAATTTCTATTTTATTTTCATTGCTTGCATATACTATCAAATTGCTATTTTGAAATAATAATATAAAAATAAAAAATAGAATTAAAATAAATTTTAAAATATTAAATTTCATTCCTTTATCGCATTGCCTATGTGGCAAACATAAATGAGAAATCTTCCCTTTTTTCATATTACCTCCATTTTAGTTACTTTTCAGAATTCACTTTTTTATTTAATTTTATAGCAAGTGCAATAAAACTTGCTCCAATTAATACAAATAAAATAATTCCAATTCCACCTGTATAAGGCAATACAAAACCTTTTTTATTTACTATTTTTACAGTATTTGAATTTTCTGTATCTGATGATGTAGATACTTTAACCTCTATTGGTTTAGATAATAAGTTATAATGTTTTTCGTTTCCTTGTGTGTCCATATATACTGGAGTTTCTGTTTCTACCACCCAATAAGATGTTTTAGCTACTGATTCTTCGTCTCCATCATTACCATATTTTAAACCTTCAAATATTACATTTCCATCTTTGTCTGATATAGCTTCTATATCATGATTTTCAGCATCTTTTACATATACTCCATTTTCTGCATTTTGCTTAGATGTTGCTATTTTAAATTTCGCACCTTGAAGAGGTACTTCATCTTGGTCAACTTTTTTAATTAAAACTTTTCCTGTATGAACTTCTGCTGAATCTGCTACCGTAGTATATTTTGAATCCGATGGGCTACCGTCAACATTTATTTTGTCTGTATAAGTTAGAGTTGCTGAATTTTTCAATTCTTCTGAAAATTTTACATCTTTGTTAAATTTGGTTTGATAAGTAATTATTGCTTTTTCTAAATTTTGCACATTACTACTTGAAGTATTTAAAATTATTTTTAAAGTTTGATTACTATAATTTACTGTATAATCTGTGTTTAAAGCTAAATTCTCGATTTTTATTGAATTTTCCACATATTCTACACCTTGTGGTAATAAGTCTGTTATATAATAATTTTTCATTTTTCCTATTATTTTTGGAATATCTGATGTAATTTTCCATTCTGTAGTTTCTGTGTTAAATTTGCCTGTATGCTTATAGTAATTTCCATCTGAACCTTTAACCTGCTTTTCAAATTCAGGCTTTTCATTTGTTGCAGTAAATGTAAAACTGGTTTCATCAGCAGATACTGTAAATTCTTTAACATCTGAGCTGTCTAATATATAGCCATCTAAAGTTTGAATTTCGACTAATCTGTATGTTCCAACTTGAAGCCCTTGAATATTTATTTTTCCTAAGTTGTTTGTTGTAAGTTCTGTATTTTCATATATTTCCCATGAATCGTTATTTTTCTTTTGTAATTGCCACACAGTCCCTTCTAATGGAGTTATTCCATCTTTATCGTATTTTGTTAATTCTACATCTCCATAAACTGTGATATTTTTAGGTTTTACAGTAACTGCATAATTCCATTCTGTTCCTGTTTCATTTGAACGTGGCAAGTCTATTATAAAACTTTCCATTTTTACAGTTACATTTTTAGGTGCTTTTGTTTCCATTACAAAATATCTTCCCAAATCTAGATTACTAAATACTGCTTCACCATCCTGATTTGTTGTTTGTACTACAGAATTTAAATTTATAGATTTACTTTTTATTTCTTGCTCTAATTGTTTTGTATCTTTTTCAAAATTTGTTTCATCTAACTTATAAATAGTTAGTTCTACATTTTCTAAAGGTACATCTTCTTGTGATTTTTTGTCTTTACCATATGCGTTTTCATATTCTATTATTTTTAGTGTTGCTTTTCTTGAAGTGTCTATTAAGCTGTTTGTTACAGCTAGTACATAATTTTCCATATTTAATAATACTATAATTATTAACATAATTACAGCTACTAATCTTTTTATTTTATTCATTTATAACCTCTTTTCTTGATTTTTTGAAATTAATAATTTGAACTCTATATTTAAATTGCTTTAGAGTTAATTTTTAAATTTTTTTAGATTAAATTTTTTGAATATAATTTTTCTAAAATGAATATGAGTTTATATAATATGAAATTATATTATACTATTTTTCAAATTATGTCAAGTGATTTTGTAAATTTTTTTAAAATTATAATTTATAATTAACAGCCTGTAAGTTCGCAAATAATAAAATTTTCATAAAAAGCTTTGTCCCTTACTTTTTTGTAGAAATTCTAACACAATTTTATGGCACCCTTCCACGATTACCGTGAACTCTTTCCATAAAATGGTGTAAGAATTTCTAACTCAAAAGCACTCCAGCTCTTTTATGAAAATTTTATTATTTGCGAACTTACAGGCTGAAAAATGCATTTACTTTTTATTTTAATTTTCTTTCATAATTTTAGCTAAATTTTGCTCTCTTTTTATTTTATTTGTAGTTGTTTTAATTAATGGTTCAGTTGTAATAATTATTCCTCTAATTGCTTTATAATGTGGAAGCAATCTATTTATTTCTTTTACTTTATCAAAAATAGCATTATAAATTTCATCTTGTGTTTTTACTTTATACGCATTTTTTACTATTTCCTCATTATAAACAATTTTTGCATATATTTTTATGTTGTCTTTGTCTTCTGAAACTTGTTTTCCATATATAAAAGATTCTTCAATTCCCTCTATTCTATTTAATAGATTTTCCATTTCTTCTGGGTATATATTTTTTCCATTTTTTAGAACTATTACGCTCTTTTTTCTTCCACAAATAAATATATAACCTTCATCATCAATTCTTGCTAGGTCTCCTGTATGAAACCATCCATCTATCATTGCATTTTTAGTTGCTTCTTCATTTTCAAAATATTCAAGCATTATGTTTGGCCCTTTAACTATTAATTCTCCAACTCCTTCTTTATTGCAATCAATTACTTTTGCTTTTACAGATGGAACTGTTTTTCCAATTGAACCAACTTTATAATTTTTTTTGTTTCCCATTGCAATTACAGGTGATGTTTCTGTAAGTCCATATCCTTGTACTAAATTTATACCTAATCTTCTATATTTTTCTTCTATTGTTCTATCTAAACTTGCAGCCCCACTAATGAGCCATTTTATATTTCCTCCAAGCATACTATGTATCTCTTTAAATGCTTTTTTCTTTTCTTCCATTGTGGAGTCTTTATATTGTTCTTCTTTTTGTAAAATTTCTTCAAGTTTTCCATTTTGCTCTAAATATTTTCTTATCATTTTAAATATTCTTTCATATATTGCTGGAACTGATGCCATAACTGATACTTTGTATTCATTTAGGTTGTCTACAATGTATCTCATTCCATCACAAAATACAGTTTGTGCACCTTTGTACAAGCTAAATAAAAATCCAACTGTGCATTCAAATACATGGTGCAGTGGTAAAAATGATAAAAATACGTCATTTGAGTCTACATCTAAGGTGGAAGCTATATCCATTAAATTTGATGTTATGTTTTTATGAGATAATGCTACTACTTTGGCACTTGAAGTTGTTCCAGATGTAAATAACATTATGCTCATTTTTTTGTTATTTATTTTTGCATCTAAATATTCTCTATTTCCTTGTTTTAAAAGATTTTCTCCACTTTTTATAAGCTCTTTTTCAGAATATATTCCTTCTTGGTGCTGCTCTAAATCCATTGATATTAAGGTTTTTAGTTTTCCTATTCCTCTATTTACTATATTTTTTAATGTTTCTTCATATTTATTTGAGAAAAAGATTGCTTCTACTCCGTGAACGCTCTATTAGTTTTTCTAGTTCGTTTTCTGGTAAAGACCTATCTAGTGGCACTACTATTCCAACTCCGCAAACTATTGCTAAATAGGCTATTTCCCACTCGTATCTATTTTCTCCAATTACTGCTATTTTCTTTCCCTTTAGTCCCATTTCTATTAATCTTGTTCCTAAAGCATTTATCATTTGTCTTACTTTACTATGTGTATATGTTTTGTATTTATTTTTTTCTATTTTTATTTTGTATGCTATTTTATCTCCATATTTTTTTCCTGACTTTTCTAACATATCTTTTAAGTCTGTTATTTCTTCGTATTCGTATAGTCTTTCTCCCATATTTTTTCCTTCCTTTTAATGCATATATTTTTTACTTTATATTTATATCATAAATTTTAAAAAAAATAAAGTGGAATGGGAGGTCAGTATTTAAATTTTTTATTTAACTGTGCTCTGTTTTAATTTTTATATTATTTTAGTAATTTTTATTTCGTTAATTTCTGTATTTCTTTATCAATAAATTCCTTTATTACAGGTATATCATTTATTGCAGTATCAAAAATAATACTTGTTCACAATACTCTTTCATATGTAATAATACTGTTAAATTTCTATTTAAATTACTCATATATATTTAATCTCTCTTTCTTTATTTCATTATAAAATATATTTTTAGCAAGTTTTATTGTTTCACTATCATATTGTATATCATCTGTATATGTTTCTTCTATTACAATATCAATTCGCTTTTTTAATATCTGCTCTATTTCATTAGCAAGTGCAGATAATTGTAACAGTGTTTTTAATTTTCCTTTTTTTATCATAATATCAACATCAGACTTTTTATCTGCTTGACCTCTTGCATATGAACCAAATATATATGCTTTCTCAACTCCATATTTTTTTAATATATCATATATCATTTCTTTTATTTCTTCAATTGTATACACTTTTTCACTCATTTTATTAATCTCCAATTTATATAAATAACCTCGGGTACTTAATCTACCCGAGGTACTATCCAATTTCGACTTCAACCCCTTAGGTTTCTAAAGTACTAATCTATATATACTATAACATTTAAATCTTGATTTTGTCAAGGAAAATGGTAAATTTATCTATTAGTATTAATATTATTACTATTCGTAAAGTTATTTTGATGTACTGGAATAACTTTTATTTCAATTTATCTTTTTCATTTTCTTCTATGCATTTTTCAGGTGGCTCTTTAAAGCTTAGATACCAACTCATTCCGCTGTTGTTTTCTTCTATATATTTTTTTCTTTCCTCTAATTCTTCAAAAGTTTTAGGGGCTGGCATTATAACAGGTCCATTTGGTACCCAATTTGCAGGAGTAGAAGCTTTACTACAATCTGCCATTTGCAAAGCTATAACTGTTCTTAATATTTCTGCTATATTTCTTCCTACATTTAGTGGATAAATTAGTATTGTTCTTACAATTCCTTTGTCATCTATTATTATTACATTTCTTACTGTCTCTGTACTACTTACATCTTTTGATATCATGCCATATAGTCTTGCTATTTCTCCACTTCTATCTGCAACTATTGGAAATGGCAAAATTATTCCTGTTTTTTGGTAAATGTCGTTCATCCATGCTAAGTGTGAAGGATTACTGTCTATGCTTAATCCTAAAAGCTCTGTATTTATTTGGCAAAAATATGGATATGCGTTGGCAAATGCTATCATTTCTGTTGTGCATACTGGGGTAAAGTCCTAATGTTAGAAACTAATTTTTTATGAGCCTTTCAA
>CANRQH010000007.1 GCA_947632745.1 uncultured Clostridia bacterium
AAAATAGAGAGGGTAAAAAAATGTTATTTATCCCCTCTAATTATGATGCAATTTATTTATGGCTGTGAATTGTAACAAGTTACTATTTATGTTTTATAATCTCGAAATTAATAAAATTTTCATTAAAAGCTTTGTCATTTACTTTTTCACAGAAATTCTATACATTTTTTATGGCACCTTTCCAAGGCTAGCTTGAACTCTTTCCATAAAAAATGTAAGAATTTCTAGTTCAAAGCACTCCAGCGCTTTTTACTCATATTTTATTAATTTCGAAATTGCAAACAGTAAAATGGTAACCATAAAAAATCATAAATTGTAAATTTTTCGTAAAATTACTTGAAAAAAAACAGATTTATTGGTATGATAATTAGGAGTGGATATAAAAGAAAAAACAAAAGGAGAAAAGTATAAAAATGATAGAATTTAGAAATGTTTCAAAGATATATGATACAGGCACAAAAGCAGTTAAAAATGCTAGCTTTTTAATAGAAAAAGGTGAGTTCTGCTTTTTAGTTGGAACATCAGGAAGTGGAAAATCAACACTTATAAAATTAATTCTTAAAGAAGAGGAAGCAACATCAGGAAATATTATAATAAATGGAAAAGACACAACATTTTTAAAACCAAGTAGAGTTCCATATTTAAGAAGAAGTATGGGAGTTGTGTTCCAAGACTTTAGACTATTGCCAGATAAAACAGTATATGATAATGTTGCATATGCAATGTATATAGTAAGAGCAACGGGACGTCATATTCGTAGGCAAGTTCCAATGGTACTTTCACTTGTTGGATTAAGCCAAAAAGCCAAAATGTACCCAAATGAATTATCTGGTGGAGAGCAACAAAGGGTTGCATTAGCAAGAGCATTAGTAAATAATCCATCAATGTTAATTGCAGATGAGCCAACAGGAAACCTAGACCCAGATACATCTTGGGATATAATGAATTTGCTAAATGATATAAACATGAGAGGAACAACAGTAGTTGTTGCAACACACGCCAAAGACATAGTAGATAAAATGAAAAAAAGAGTTATACATATAGAAAAAGGCGACATAATTAGAGATGATAAAAAAGGTGGTTATGATGAAATATAATGTATTAACCTATTTAATAGGAGAAGGTTTAGCCAATGTATTTAAAAATAAAAAACAAACAATAACATCTTTTGGAACAATGTGCTTAATAATGATATTTTTTGGAATCTGCTTTATGCTAATTGGAAACTTCAATCACTTTATAGGTCAAGTAGAATCTGTTCAAGGAATACAAGTTTATATAAAAAATGATGCAACAGATGAAGAAGTAAAGCAAATTGGAGAACAAATTCAAGCATTAAATGGAGTAAATACAATAGAATTTGTTTCTAAAGAAGCAGCGCTTCAACACATGAAAGATAAATTTGGAGAAAAAGCATATTTATTAAATGTATATGATGAAAGCAACATATTCCCAGCATCATATATAGTAACACTTACAGACTTAAACCTAAGACAAGAGGTTCAAAATAAAATTTTAGAGTTAAATAATATAAAAAATATTACAAGTAGTGATGAAACAATTTCTGCATTAATAAAAATAGCAAGAGGAATAAAAATAGGAAGCTATATTATTATTGCAGCATTAATATTTGTAAATATATTCATAATTTCAAATACAATAAAATTAACAGTATATGCAAGAAGAAAAGAAATATCAATTATGAAATATGTAGGAGCTACAAATAGTTTTATTAGGTGGCCTTTTATTGTTGAGGGAATTGTAATAGGCTTAATTTCAGGTGCAGTGTCATTAGCAATTGTTGCAGGAATTTATTTATTAATAGGACAAAATATGACATTTGTAGGATTTTTATCTAAACTAGGACTAAGTTTATTAAACTTTGGAGATATGTTTAACTTAATATTAATTGTATTTTTAGTCTTAGGTGTTGGAATAGGAGTAGTTGGAAGTAGTCTTTCAATGAGAAAATACTTAAAGGTATAAAATTTAATTGTAGGATTAAATTTGTAATAAAAATATTAAGAAGTTTAAAACTTAAATTTGTATGGAAATATTTAAAAAATTAAAAGCTAAAAAATAGGAGGGAGAAGTAATGCAAAAAACCTATAAAATACTAATTTGTGTAATGTTAATATGTAGTATTACTTTTGTTTCTTATGCAGCAGATTTTAATGAATTAAATGAACAAAGAAATGAAATACAAAGTCAGATAGATGAAAAAAATAATGAACTTTCTAATGTAAATGATGAATTAACTCAAAACTTACAACAAATACAAAAGCTTGATGAAAATATACAAACAATTGAAAAAAATTTAGATGATTTAAATAATGAAATATCAAATAAAGAACAAGAGACAGCAAAAGTAGAAAAAGAACTAGAACTAGTTACTCGGGAAATATAATACACAAAAGAACTTATTAGATTCAAGACTAATTACAATGTACGAATCTGATAATATAAAATACTTAGATGTTTTGCTAGGTTCTAAAAGCATATCAGATTTTATATCTAGTTATTTCTTAATAGAGGAACTTGCTTCATATGATATGGATTTGTTAGAACTTGTAGAAAACGAAAAAAATGACATAGAAAAAAAGAAGATTCAACTAAATACACAAAAAGAAGAAATAAAAACTAAAAAAAGCACTCAGGAAAAAACACAAATTGCTTTATCTAACACAAAACTTTTAAGACAAAATTATATATCAAAATTAAGTGTAGAAGAGCAAGCAATTCAAGCACAAATAGATGAATACAACCGTCAATATAATGAAATAGAAAATGAAATAAGAAGATTAGCTTCAATTGTAACTTTTGGAGAAGATTATAGAGGCGGAGAAATGAAATGGCCAATAATGGGTCATTACACAATAACTTCAAATTATGGTATGAGAGTTCACCCAATAACAGGAGTATATAAGTTGCATACAGGGGTAGACATAAGTGCAAGAATTGGAGACGATTTTACAGCAATGGCAAATGGAATTGTTGTAAAGGCACAATATAATGGAGCATATGGAAACATGGTAATAATAGACCATGGAGGAGGAGTTCAAACACTATATGCTCATGGCTCAGAGATTATAGCACAAGTTGGTCAAGAAGTAACAGCCGGAGATGTTGTTTTAAAGGTTGGATCAACAGGATATTCAACAGGCCCACATGCACATTTTGAAGTTAGGGTAAATGGAGAACCAGTAAATCCATTAGATTATGTACAAATACCAAGTGAATAATTACAATATTTTAAATACACATATATATATAAAGCAAAAATAAATAATACACATACTAGATAAAAGAAAGGGAAAAGCAAATTATGAAAAAATTCTTTAAAACACTAATAATAGCATTAATAATTATAATAACTGTAACATATACTAATATTGTATTTGCAGTAAGCAAATCAGATATAAATAATTTACAAAAGGAACAAACAGAAATAAACAATTCTATCACAGATGCAAAAGACGAGTTAGAAGATGTGCAAAAAGAAAAAAACGACACCTTAACACAAGTAAATAATTTAACAAGTCAAATATCTGGATATGAAGATGAAATAGATGATTTAGAAAGTGAAATATCAGGATTACAAACAAAAATAGATGATGCAGAAACCCAAATAAAAAAAGATGAAGAAGAATATCAAAAGCAACAAGAAGCATTAAATTTAAGACTTGTTGAAATGTATGAGCAAGGAGATGTATCTTACCTAGATCTTTTGCTTTCATCAGAAGACTTAATAGACTTTATTTCAGGTTATTATATGGTATCAGAGCTAGCTTCATATGATACAGAAATGTTAAAACAAGTAGAAGAAGAAAAAGAAAAGATTGAAAATGAAAAGAAAGGTTTAGAAAATAGTAAGGCTTCTTTAGATACAGCAAAGAAAGCAAAAGAAACAAAAGCACAAGCTTTAACAGTTGCAAAAAAGGAAAAACAACAAAAGGTAAAAGAACTTTCTCAAGATGAACAAAAACTTCAAGAAGAAATAGAAGAATTACAAAGTCATGAAAGTAGCATAAAGAAAAAAGTGGCACAAATGAAAGAAGAATATGATAGACAACTTGCTGCTCAAAAGAATAATAGCAATTCTGGTTCAAAAAATAATTCTGGTACAAGTTCAAATCCGGCAGGTGGCACAAGTTCATATGGATTTGGTTGGCCAGTTGCAAACCCTTCTATAACAACTTCATATGGTGTATCGGGTAAATATTGGAGCAAAGGGTATCATACAGGAATAGATTTTAAAGCAGCAACTGGAACTGCAGTATTTAGTATTGGAGACGGGCAAGTAATAGATGCAGTTAAAAATAGCAGATCTTATGGAAATTATATAATTATTTATCATGGAAATAATATTTATAGCCTTTATGCACATGGTTCAGCTTTATTAGTTAGTGAAGGGCAAACTGTAAGTAAAGGACAGCAAATAATGAAATCTGGAGCTACTGGAAATGTTACAGGGCCACATTTACATTTTGAAATAAGAACACCAAATTATAAATTTGATAATTGTGTAAATCCTAGAAGTTATTTGCCTTAAGATTGTAAAAATTAATTAAATTATATATTATCAAAGACTTAGAAGTAACTTGACAGTAAGATTGTGAAGAACTTAAAAATTATAAAGGAGGTATATGTTAGTAAAAAAATATTAACATAAAATAAAATGGATAATAAAAAAAATAGAATTTATAAAACCATAATGCTTGTAGTTTTAACAGCATTTGTAACATTTATGATAACAGCTTTTTCTATGTATTCATACATAGAAAAAAGTACAAAAGATTCAAGTAGCTTAGATGTAGTAAATGTAAGTTCAAACTCTTCTTTGCAAAAATATTTGAAGAGTATAAAATCAACAATTGAAAAATACTATTTATGGAAAGATGATATAGATGAAGAAAAATTAGAAGATGGTGCAATAAAAGGATATGTAGAAGCATTAGGAGATGAATATACAGAATATATTCCACCAGAAGAAATGAAAGAATATACAGAAGACATAACCGGAAATTTCGTAGGTATTGGAATATATATGATTTCAGATGAAGATTTAGGAAAAATAATTGTTTATTATCCAATTCCAGAAAGTCCAGCTAAGAAGGCTGGAATAAAATCTGGTGATGTAATTAAAAGTGTAGATGGTGTAGAATATACATCAAGTGATTTTGACACAATTGCAGACCATATAAAAGGAGAAGAAGGAACAACTGTAAATATTGTAATTGACAGAAATGGTGAAGAGCTATCATTTGATATAGTAAGAGAAAAAATAAATACAAATCCAATTTCAATAAAATTATTAGACAATGAAATAGGATATTTAAATTTACCAAGTTTTGATGAAGATACAGCTTCAGATTTTAAAGACAAAGTAGAGGAATTAAAATCACAAGGAGCTAAAAGTTTAATAATTGATTTAAGAAATAATGGCGGAGGAATTGTGGATGAGGCAACAAATATTGCGGATTTTATGCTAGATAAAGGTGACACAATAATTTCAACAGTAGACAATAAAGATGAAAAACAGGTTACATATTCAGAAGATGACCCTATAATTACTATGCCTGTTGTAGTTTTAGTAAATGAAAATTCTGCAAGTAGTTCAGAAATTTTGGCATGTAGTTTACAAGAAAATGAAAGAGCAAAAATAGTCGGAGAAAAAACATATGGAAAAGGTATAATTCAAACATTCCTTACATTAACTGATGGAAGTGGTTTAAAAATTACGACAGAAGAGTATTATACACCAAAAGGAAATAAAATCCATGAGGTAGGAGTTAAACCAGATGAAGAAGTTGAATTACCAGAAAGTATAAAAAATATATATTCAGTTAAAGAAGAAGAAGACACACAACTAAAAAAGGCAATAGAAATGTTAAAATAAAATATAAAAGTAAAAAATAGTAAAAGATTGAAAAATACAATAATTTTACAGTAAAATAAATATAGAATAAGGGGATTTTGTAAGTGAATTTACCAAACAAATTAACAATATTTAGAATAATCTTAGTACCAATAATGGTTATAATACCATATTTAGGATTTACCCAAGAGATATGGGGGCTTCCAATTACATTTTTAATAATAGACTTAATATTTATAATAGCTTCAATTACAGATAAGCTAGATGGAACAATTGCAAGAAAGAAAAATCTAGTAACAACATTTGGAAAATTTTTAGATCCAATAGCAGACAAAATTTTAGTATTATCAGCATTAATAATGCTTGTAGATTTTGGAAAAATCCCATCATGGATTCCAATAATAGTATTATTTAGGGAATTTGCAGTGTCAGGATACAGACTAATTGCAAGTCAAAATGGTGGAGAAGTAATTGCAGCATCTATTTGGGGAAAATTAAAAACAGTAACTCAAATGATAGCTATAATATTAGCATTTATAGACAAATTCAATTTTGGGGATTTTATATTTAGAGTAAAAACAAGCGAAGAAATGCTTGTAAATTCAGCTTCAATATATATGACAACTCCACAATTTATAATAAATATTTTAGTAACAACATTTATGGTAATTTCTGTTATAGCAACTGTTATTTCAGGAATAGACTATTTAAAAAATGGAAAAGATTTATTAAAAGATAAGTAGGTGATATTATGGTAATAAAGCAAGCATTAAATCAAGCAGTAATAATGTTAAAGAACGAAAATATAGATGCACCTAAAAACAAAGCCAGAATGTTATTACAAGCAACATTAAAAAAATCAAAAGAATATTTAATGATATATGATACAAAAGAAATCACCCCACAAGAAAGAGACACTTATATAATGAACATAAAAAAATTGATAGCAGGAGAGCCACTTCAATATATTACGGGAAAACAAGAATTTATGAAACTAAATTTTTTAGTAAACAAAAATGTATTAATTCCAAGACAAGACACAGAAATTTTAGTACAAGAAGTAATTGAAATTGCAAATGAAAAACAAAATCCTGTAATTTTAGATTTGTGCACAGGAAGCGGAGCAATAGCAGTATCTCTTGCAAAATATATAAAAAACAGCAAAATAATCCGGAACAGATATAAGCGAAAAAGCTTTAGAAATAGCAAAAAAAAATGCAGAACTAAATGGAGTAAAAAACAGCATAGAATTTATAGAATCAAATTTATTTAGCAAAATAAAAGATCAAAAATTTGATATAATAGTATCAAACCCACCATATATAGAAAAAGACGAAATTAAAAATTTGCCAAAAGATGTACAAAGAGAGCCAAAAATTGCACTAGATGGTGGAAAGGACGGACTAGACTTTTACAGAAAAATTTCAGAAACAGCTTATAAATTTTTAAACAGGCAAGGTTACTTATGCTTAGAAATAGGATATAACCAAAGAATATCAGTTCAAAAAATTTTAGAAAATCAAAAAAGATATGTAAATACATATTCTAAAAAAGATTTATGCGAAAATGATAGAATTATTGTTACTCAAATTGGATGATGCTTTTGGGGACGGAGAAAAAAAGCATCATTATGGAATATTTTTTTTAATTTCTGCCACAATAAATAAAGAAAGGTGGTAAGAAAAATGAAAATAAACGAATGTATGTGTCAAGATGTTTGCTTTGTAAAGCCAGATTGTAATGTATATGATGCAGCAAGAATAATGAACGAAAATCATGTAGGATGTATTCCAGTATGTGATGACCAAAAATACCTTGTTGGAGTTATAACAGACAGAGATATAGTATTAAGATCAGTTGCATGTGACAAAAATGCGAAACAAACTCCAGTAAGTGAAATAATGACAACAAATGTATGCACATGTGGATGTGAAGAAGATATAACTACAGCTCAAAATGCAATGGCTCAAAATCAAATAAGAAGAATTCCTGTTGTAGATGACCAAAATAAAATGGTAGGAATTTTAACATTAGGAGATTTAGCTCATAATGGTAAACAAATAGGTCAACAAGATTTTTCTACAACAATGGAAAATATTTGTGATTGCAAAGGAAATGTTAAAAATTGTTGCTAAAAATTTTAAAATTTAAGCATAAAAACAAAACCTCTTAATATAATTAATAAAAACGAGATTAAGAACAATTTATTATTGTTAAATATCGTATTTATTAAATATTAGGAGGTTTAATTTATGGAAATTGAAGTAAACAAAGAGAAAATATGTATAAACAAATTAGTTGCAGAAAAGAAAGAATTAATTTTTGTTCAAAATGATATGATAGTTCCAGATTCAAAACCTGATGTATTAAATACAATAAATGCAACAGGTAATGTATGTATATATAAAAAGGAGGTAATGGAGGACAAAGTTAAAATAGATGGAAATGTAAATACATATATAATGTACTTGCCAGACAGCAAAGAGGACAATTTAAGAGCATTAAATTTATCTTTAGATTTTTCAGAAACAATTTCTGTGCCAAATGCAAGAGAAGGAATGATTTTAGTTACTAATGCAAAAATTAAAGACATAGAATGTAAAGTTATAAATGGCAGAAAAATAGGCGTAAAAGTAGGTGTAGAATTTTGCATAAAAGTTTATTCAAATGAAGAAGTAGATATAATAAACCAAATTAACAATATTGATGATATTCAAACTTTACAAGAAAGCTTTAATATAAATTCCTTAATAGGAAATGGAAATACAGTAATTTATGCAAAAGAATCTTTAAATATTGACCAAAAAGATGAACTTGCGGAAATTTTAAATGTTGATATAAATTTAATAAATAAAGATATTAAACTCAGCTATAATAAAGTATTAACAAAAGCAGATGCAGAAGTTAAAATAATGTATTTAACAGAAGACAATAGAATAGGAAAAATAACTCGGAACTATACCTGTTATAGGATTTATAGATATTCAAAATATATCTGAAGGAAACACATGTGACATAAATTACGAAATAAAAAATATTGTAATTAAGCCAAATCAAGCAGAGGAGCATTCAGTATATGTAGAGTTAGAAATAGAGTCTAGTTGTATGGCATATGACAAAAAAGAAATGAATTTAATTCAAGATTTGTATAGCCCAACAATGAACTTAGAATTTTCACAAAAAAGAATATCTACATCAAACAATAAATATGAAACAACAAAGAATTTTACAGTAAATGATAAAATTCAAATACCTGGAATAGAAGATGGACATTTACTAGATGTAGAAGTAGTTCCAGATTTAGCAAATACAAAAATAACAAATTCAAAAATAATTTATTCTGGAGAATTAAATTTGAACTTTATATTTACAAATGCAAATACACTAAATTCAAGAAATGCAAAAGTTCCATTTGAATTTTCAGTAGATAATACAGAAAAAACAGATAAAATAAATGCCCAAGCAGACTTAAGTATAGGGGATACAAGCTTTGAAGTAAATGCAAATGGGGAAGTTGATGCAAAAATAGATGTAGAGGTATTAACTAGAATAAGCAAAAATATGAACATAAATATAATAGACAACATAGAAGCTTTAGATGACCCAAATGATGATACAGACGAAGATTACAACAGTTTAATTTTATATATTGTACAGCCAGGGGACAGTTTGTGGACAATTGCCAAAAGATTTAATAGCACGGTAGAGGAATTAGGCAAAATGAATGGCATAGAAGATGTAGACAAAATACAAATAGGTCAAAAGATTTATATACCAAAATTTAACCATATAAGGAAAGAAAATACAAATAATGAACCAGAGCAAGTCTTCGTGTAAAATTTATTCAAGAAGTAGAATGAAAATATTCAAGCCTAAAAAGTACAATAGAAGGCATAAAGACTATAATTCAGGATATGTTTATTTTATAGTAGTAATAATAATTGCAATTATAATATACCTAATTATAGTTAAATCAGTTAACCCAATATTTAAAACATTATGTACAAATGAAGCACATGCGATCGCAACAAAAATTACAAATGAAAAAACAAGTATGGCAATGCAAAATTATGATTACAACGATTTATTTACAATAGAAAAAGATGAAAGTGGGAATATACAAATGATAAATGCAAATGTGTTTACAATAGATAAAATAACTTCAGATGTTTCAGAGTATATTCAAAAAGGATTAGAAGAAGTAGAAAATACAAAAGTACAGCTATCTATTGGAAGTTTTACAGGAATAAATTTACTTTCAGGAATAGGACCTCAAATTCCGATAAAACTTTCATCTACTAGCTTTATAGATACAGAATTAAAAAGTGAGTTTATCTCTCAAGGGATTAACCAAACTCTACATAAAATTTATTTTCAAATAAATTGCAAAGTGGATATTTTAACTCCATTTGAAAGCATAACTGAAGACATAAGTAACCAGCTTCTAATTGCAGAAAATGTAATTGTTGGGCAAATTCCAAGTAATTATTATAATTTTGAGGGATTGAATAATGCAGAAGATGTGTTAAATACAGTAGAATAACTTGCACTATATACTATCTAGTGCAAGTTTTATCATTGTGTTTAGTCCAACTTCTCTATCTTCAGAAGAAATATGCTCATTTTTAAAAGTAGAATCCACAACAGTCATTAAGCAAGATGCATTTTTATTTAATTTTTTAGCATTATAAAATAAGCTAAATGCTTCCATTTCTACAGCAAGAGGAGAAAAATCTTTTGGAAGTCTATCTAAATAACTTTTAATATCTATTATATATTCATCAAATACCTCAGAACAAACAGTATTTCCAACTATTAAATTCATATTTTCACTTTTTGCAGTTTCTATTATTTTATTATTTAAAAAATCACTAGATTTAGCAAAATGACAATCTTCACTAGCAAAAGTTAAAGCATAATTTCCTTCTGTATAAGTTTCTGTGCTAAGAATTATATCAAATAAATTTAAATCTGGTACCATTGCTCCACAAGAGCCAATTCTTATAATATTATCTACATCATAAAATTTAAAAAGTTCATAAGAATAAATTCCCATACTAGGCATTCCCATACCAGATGCCATAACAGTAACTTCTTTTCCTTTATAGTTTCCCGTAAAAACAGGAATTCCTCTAACATTACTTACTAACTTGTAGTTTTCTAAATAATTTTTTGCGATTAATTCAGCTCTATTTGGATCTCCTGGCATTATAACATTTTTTGCAATTTCGCTAGTTTTAGCATTATTGTGTGGTGTTCCCATAAAATCTACCTCCATTTTTTTTCTTATTATATCCCAAAAATAAAAAAATGTCCAATAGGGACCGGTTCTTTTTGGTGCATTTTCATGTTCTACAGGGACCGGTTCTTTTTTGTGCATTTTTTGAAAAATTGTGTAAAAGTACTTGAAAAATAATAAAAAACATATTATAATAGTTAACATAGAGATTAAAGATTAACACCAAATTTTTTCTAAAAAGCAATTTTTAGGAAAAAAAAAACCAAATTTTTGGTAGTTAAGAAATTTAATCTTTTTTTATTTTTTAAAAATGGTTTTTAGAAAAGGAGTAGTAGATGAACACAAAATACATATTTGTAACAGGAGGAGTAGTATCAGGATTAGGAAAAGGAATAACAGCTGCATCACTTGGAAGGCTTTTAAAAAATAGGGGATATAAAGTAACAATTCAAAAATTTGACCCATATTTAAATGTAGACCCAGGAACAATGAGTCCATATGAACATGGGGAGGTTTTTGTTACAGATGATGGAGCAGAAACAGATTTAGATTTAGGCCATTATGAAAGATTTATAGATGAAAACTTAACAACAAATTCAAGTGTAACAATGGGAAAAGTTTATTTATCTGTTTTAGAAAAAGAAAGAAGAGGGGACTATTTAGGAAAAACAGTTCAAGTAATACCACATGTTACAAATGAAATAAAAGAAAAAATATACAGTTTTGAAGATACAGATGTAGATATAGTAATTACAGAAATTGGTGGAACTGTTGGAGATATAGAGGGCTTGTCTATTATAGAAGCAATAAGACAAGTAGGGTTAGAAAAAAACAAAGAAGATGTATTATATGTACATGTAACACTTCTTCCATACATATCAGGTTCAAATGAAATAAAATCAAAACCAACACAACACTCTGTAAAAGAACTTCAAAGTTTAGGAATTCAGCCAGATATTTTAGTATGTAGAACAGAACAAGAAATACCTGATACAATTAGAGAAAAATTAGCACTATTTTGCAATGTACGTAAAACAAGTGTTATTCAAAACATGACAGCAGATTGCTTATATGCAGTTCCATTAAGTTTGGAAGAAGAAGGCTTAGCAAGAGAAGCATGTAACCATTTAAAACTAGATAAATTTGTACCAGACAATTCTAAATGGGAAGAAATGATAGAAAATATAAGAAAAATAAAAGATAACAAAAAAGTAAAAATAGCAATAGTAGGAAAATATGTAAAACTTGAAGATTCATATATTTCAGTGGTAGAAAGCTTACAACATGCAGGATTTGCAAACAATGTTAAAGTAGAAGTAGAAATGGTAGATTCAGAAACTATTGTACCAGACAATGTAAAAGAAAAATTATCAAAATATGATGGAATAGTAGTACCAGGAGGCTTTGGAAATCGTGGAATTGAAGGAATGATTGAAACAATAAAATATGCAAGAGAAAGTGATGTACCATTTTTAGGAATATGTCTTGGAATGCAAATGGCAGTTGTAGAATATGCAAGAAATGTTTTAGGGTTAGAAGATGCAAATTCAAATGAATTTAGTAGTAAAACCCAAAACCCTGTAATACATATAATGGAAGACCAAAAAAACATAAAGAAAAAAGGAGGAACAATGCGTCTTGGAAGTTACCCATGTGTTATAAAAGAAGGAACATTGGCACACAAAGTATATGGAAAAGAAAACATAGATGAAAGACATAGACATAGATTTGAATATAACAATGACTATAAAGAAAGACTAGAAAAAGTAGGACTTATTTGTTCAGGAACATCTCCAGATGGAGAGTTAGTAGAAATAGTAGAAATACCAAAACACAAATATTTTATAGCAGGACAATTTCACCCAGAACTTAAATCAAGACCAAATAGACCTGCACCTGTATTTATTGGCTTAATAAATGCTGCGAAAGGAGAATAAATGGAACTTACAATTGCACAATATTTCTTACTGTTTATAATATATGCAGTTTTAGGTTGGATTATGGAAGTTAGTTGTAAACTACAGGAATATAAAAGATTTATAAATAGAGGATTTTTAATAGGACCATATTGCCCAATTTATGGATTTGGCGCTGTTGCAATTACTATTTTGCTTTCTAGGTATTCATATGACCCAGTTGTATTATTTGTAATGGCTATAATTACATGTATGATATTAGAATATACGACAAGTGTGGTTATGGAAAAACTTTTTAAAGCTAGATGGTGGGATTATAGCAAGCGAAAGTTTAATTTAAATGGTAGGGTTTGTTTAGGAACAGCTATTCCTTTTGGAATATTGGGATTATTTATATTTTATGTTTTAAATCCATTTATAATTGGAATTTTTAATAAGTTAAGTGAAAATACATTAAATATAATTGCAATAACAATTTTTATATTATTTACAATAGATGCTATTATTTCAACAGTTGTAATTATAGGATTTAGAAAAACTGCAGTTCAAGTAGGTAAAGAGGGAACACAGGATAACACAGAAGAAATAACAAAAAAAGTAAGAGAAATTTTACTTCAAAAATCTTGGCTACATAGAAGACTTGTTAATGCTTACCCAAAATTTGTTGCAATTAAATATAGAATAAAAGAAATAGAGAAAGAAATAAAGGAAAATGCTACAGAATTAAAAGACAATATAGATGAAAAAGTACAAGATGTAAAAAATGAAATAAATTACAGAAAAGACAATTTAAAAAACAGAAAAAGTAATTAGCAAATAATGAAACAATAAAGTAACCAAAAATAATAAGAAATAATAATATAAAAATTAGCAATGTTTGATTGACATTGCTAATTTTTTATAATATAATTTTACTTGAAAAAAATTAAGATTTAAACAAAATATAAAAATATCCATAAGGATGTAATCGGTCAAAAAGGACGTTCTAAATAGACAGGAAGAAGGTTAAAAAAATGATAAAATTATTAAAAAATTTAGGTAAAAAAGAATGTATATTTGCCATAATATGCTTAAGCTTAGTAATTGTGCAAGTATGGCTAGAACTTAAAATGCCAGACTACATGTCAGAAATAACAGTATTAGTTCAAACAGAAGGAAGCAAAATGCAAGAAATTTTAAAAAATGGTGGGTACATGTTGCTATGTGCATTTGGAAGTTTAATATCAGCAATTATAGTTGGATTTTTTGCATCAAAAATTGCAGCAACATTTTCTATGAAGGTTAGAAAAAAGCTTTTTACAAAAGTGGAAAATCTAGCAATAAATGAAATAAAAAAGTTTTCTACAAGTAGTTTAATTACAAGAACCACAAACGATATAACACAAATTCAAATGGTAATTGCAATGGGACTTCAAGTTTCTATAAGAGCACCAATTACAGCAGTTTGGGCAGTTACAAAAATTTTACACAAAAACTGGCAATGGAGTGCATTAACAGGAATAGGAGTTTTAGTATTAATTAGTGTCATTGCAATTTTAATGGTAATTGTTATACCAAGATTCAAAATTGTACAAAAATTAATAGATAAAATAAATGGAGTAACCCGTGAAAACCTAACAGGTATAAGAGTTGTAAGAGCATTTAATGCAGAAAAATACCAAGAGAATAAATTTGAAGAAGTAAATAATAAACTTACAAATCAACAATTATTTAACCAAAAAGTATTTTCAGTGCTTTCTCCAACCATGTATTTAGTTATGTACTTTTTAACACTTAGTATTTACTTTGTTGGGGCATATATGATAAAAGATGCAGGAATGGCAGACAAAATAGGACTATTTGGGGATATGGTTGTATTTAGTTCATATGGAATGCAAGTTATAATGTCATTTTTAATGATTGCAATGATATTAATGATGTTACCTCGTGCCCAAGTTTCAGCAGGTCGTATTAATGAAGTATTAGATACAGAAATTTCAATAAAAGATGGAAATGTAAATTCTAATTTAACAAATGAAAAGGGAACAGTTGAATTTAAAAACGTTTCATTTAAATACCCAGATGGAGAAGAATATGTTTTAAAAGATATATCTTTCAAGGCAAACAAGGGAGAAACAGTGGCTTTTATTGGTTCAACAGGAAGTGGAAAATCTACTTTAATAAATTTAATACCAAGATTTTATGATGTAACAGATGGAGAAATTTTAGTAGATGGAGTAAATGTAAAAGACTACACTCAAAGCTTTCTACGCAATAAAATAGGTTATATATCACAAAGAGCAGTTATATTTAATGATACAGTAAATGCAAATATTGCATACCGGAGAAAATGGAAAAGAAAAAATTTCAAATAAAAAGATAAAAGAAGCAATAGAGGTTGCTCAAGCAAAAGACTTTGTAGAGAAAATGGAAGATGGGTATGAAACCAAAATGGCTGAACGGTGGAACTAATGTATCAGGTCGGTCAAAAGCAAAGACTTTCAATTGCAAGAGCGATAGCAAGAGACCCAGAAATATATATATTTGATGATAGTTTTTCAGCATTAGATTACAAAACAGATAGTATATTAAGAAAAGAATTAAAAAAATACACAAAAGATGCAACTTCATTAATTGTTGCTCAAAGAATAGGAACAATTATAAATAGTGATAAAATAATAGTTTTAGACGAAGGGAAAGTAGTAGGAGAAGGTACACATAAAGAACTACTTAAAAATTGTGAAGTATATAAGCAAATTGCTATGTCACAATTATCAAAGGAGGAATTAGAAAATGCCTAGAATGGGACCAAGAAGAGGGCAAAACCCAGGAGAAAAAGCAAAAGATTTCAAAGGAGCTATGAAAAGGTTTTTTTCGGAATTAAAACCATTTAGAATTTTAATTGTAGTAGCATTAATTTTAGCAATAGCAGGTGCAGTGCTTTCAATTATTGCACCAAATCAATTATCTAAATTAACAGATGAAATAGCAAAAGGTTTAATGCAAGAAATGGATATGGTTGCTATAAAGAAAATAGCTTTAATACTCGCTTTATTTTACATATCTAGTGCTTTATTTACATTTATACAATCAATATTAATGACAGATGTAGCAAATAAATTTGCAAAAAGTTTAAGAACCAGAATATCAAAAAAAATAAATAAATTGCCATTAAGGTATTATGACTTAAATTCCACAGGTGATATTTTATCAAGAGTAACAAACGATATAGATACAATAGCTCAAAGTATGAACCAATCTTTGGCAACATTGGTAAGTAGTGTAACATTATTTTTAGGAACAATTTTAATGATGTTTTATACAAACTGGATAATGGCACTAACTGCAATATTTTCAAGTTTAATAGGATTTGTATTTATGTTTTTAATATTAGGCAAATCACAAAAATACTTTATAGCAAGACAAGTTGAACTTGGAAAATTAAATGGTCATATTGAAGAAATATATTCAGCTTTAAATGTTGTAAAAGCATATAATGGACAAAAACAAGCAGATATAAAATTTGATGAATATAACAAAAATGTTTATGAAGCAAACCAAAAAAGCCAATTTTTATCAGGTTTAATGCATCCTATAATGAACTTTATAGGAAACTTTGGATATGTTGCAGTGTGTATCGTAGGGGCTTTACTTACAATGAATAATATTATATCTTTTGGAGTAATTGTAGCATTTATAACATATGTTAGATTATTTACATCACCTTTATCACAAATAGCTCAAAGCATGACATCACTTCAATCAACAGCTGCAGCATCAGAAAGAGTATTTGAATTTATAGATGGAAAAGAAATGGTTGATGAAAGTAATTTAACTAAAAAATTAAAAAAGAACGAAGTTAAAGGAAAAATAGAATTTCAAAATGTTGTTTTTCAATATGATAATAATGACAAACCAACAATAAAAGACTTTAGCGCTGTGGCAGAGCCAGGGCAAAAAATTGCAATCGTAGGGCCAACAGGTGCAGGAAAAACAACACTTGTAAATCTACTTATGAAATTTTATGATTTAGATTCAGGAGATATAAAAATAGATGGAATATCTACAAAAGAACTTACAAGAGAAAATATCCACGATTTATTTACAATGGTGCTTCAAGATACATGGCTATTTGAAGGAACAATAAAAGAAAATATAATTTACAATAATGAAGGAATTACAGATAAACAAGTTCAAGAAGTATGTAAAACAGTAGGATTAGACCACTTTATAAGAACACTTCCAAAAGGATATGATGCAGAACTTTCTGAAAATGACACAGTATCTGCAGGACAAAAGCAACTTTTGACAATAGCAAGGGGAATGCTTCAAAATGCACCATTTTTAATTTTGGATGAAGCAACCTCAAATGTAGACACAAGAACAGAAGAACTTGTGCAAGAAGCTATGGATAAATTAACTCAAGGAAAAACATCTTTCATTATTGCACATAGACTTTCTACCATAAGAAATGCAGATTTAATTTTGGTTGTAAATGACGGAAATATTATCGAACAAGGAAATCATGATGAGCTTATGGCAAAACAAGGCTTCTATGCAGAGTTATATAATAGCCAATTTGAAATGTAATTTAATAAGCCCCTTAGGTTTAAATTATATTATTTAAACTTAAGGGGCTATAAAATTTAATAAAAAAATTTTAAAAATTTATTTTAAAATATTTATATTTTTAAATTTATATAGTATAATTAAAAGTATAAAGATAATAGATTAGGAGATTGAGATTATGAATATAAAAGAAATGGAAGAAAATGGGACAATAGACTACTATCTAGAGTTAAAAAATTATATAAATGGATTTGTTAATAAAAACTACCCATTATCAAAAGATGATTTACGTTCTATAATGGAAAATGCTCCAACTGACAAAGTTATACAGAGGCAAGAAGCAAGTAAAATTTTAAATGAGGCAATGGAAGAAGCTTTAAAAAATGTTGCAGACAGAAATGCTCAAATAATAAATGAAGCTAATGAGGGAAATTATACTGAATATTCTGTTGATGATTTTAAACAAGAAATATTTGACATGAAACAAGAAATGTTAGAAAAATTATGGAATGCACAACATCCAGAAGAGCAAATGCAAAATGAGCAAGTTGAACAAACAACTGAGCAAGAAAATTCTGTTGAACAATCATCTGATGTAACAGAAGAACAAGAGGGACAAGTATATGAGCAGGAAAGCGAAAATGCACAGGAAGAACAACAAGGAGAACAATTAGTAAATGAAGTTGTTGAACAAAGTGAAGAAATCGGAATAAGAGCAGATGAAATAAGTGAAGTTAATAGAGACATAAATCAAGCTCAAATGGATTTTATACAAGGACAACAATTTCCGCAACAAGATATGGGAATGAGCATAGGAGAATAAAGTTTGAAAAAGAATATATGTACAAATTATTTGTAATAAATTTTGTGCATTTAATGAAAGGAAAGGTCTGTAATGATGAATATTGAAACAAGACAAGCCTATTCTGAGGTAAATCAGTTTTTAAAATTAATAGGGGAAAAAAAGTCAAACAAAATTCCTTTTAAGTTAAGAAAGTTTTTCGAGCGTGAAATGGATAAAAATTATATTCCAACAATAGATGCAAATATTCCAATTAAGGAACAAAAGTTAAAAAGAAAAACGATAGCAATTATAGCTGGGTTAAATTTACAATATTGGTGTAAAGAAGATGAAAAACAAAAATTGTTAGAAATATATTTTAACAATGAAAATAAATATAAAAAAGAGTTGCAAGAAAAATATAATCCTAATGATATATTCAAAAAAAATATAAAAAGCGCGGAAGAAGATACAACTTCAACAGAAAATATGCAATTAAGTTTAGTTGAAGAAGATAAATGGTATAAAAAAATACTAAAAAAAATATCTAATTTTTTCAAAAAAAGAAAGTAAAATATTTTATAATGTAATAAAGAAAGGAAGAAAATTATTATGAAGAGTAAAATAGAAAGATTAGAAAATTTAAATGAAGAGGATTTTTATTTAATTTTATTTGATGGGACACGTATGCCTAATAATCCTAGATACGTAAAAATTACAATGTTTGGAGATACTTTTTTTATAGGAAACGAAAAAGGAGAAAAAGAAAATTATAAAGATATGTATTTTATTATTAAAGTAAAGAAAATGATAAAAGATAATTTAGACAAAATAGAAAAAATGTCAGTTGCTAAAGGAATGCCTATTAAGTCCTCAGTTAATAATGAGTTCTCTTTAAAAATAAATAATAAGGTATATAAAATAAATAGAAATCTATGTAATGAAGAAGGAAGAAATCTTTATGACGAATTTAAATCAAAATTATATGAAATATTAGATATAAATAAATAATATATAGCTTTTATTTACAACCATTTATGGTATTTTATTAAAAGTGGGTTGACTAATTAAAAAAAAAATGGTATAAATATATATATGGTTGTAAAATGGCCCCTTGGTCAAGCGGTTAAGACGTGGCCCTCTCAAGGCCAAATCATGGGTTCGATTCCCGTAGGGGTCACCAAAATGCATACAATTAAAGTAAACACTAGAAGTAGAAAGGAATACCTATTCTACTTTATTTGTTTATAAAAAGGAGGAAAATAGCTAAAATAGCTATAAGAAAAAATGGAAGAAAGTAATAAAATAATTAGAAAAAATATATTTGAAAATATATTAATAGCTATTGCTATAATGTTATATTTTATTGTAATTAATTTTTCATATATTAGGCTAGAAGAAAAAATGCTTTTAAATGGCTTAAAACTTGCAAGTTTAATAGTTTTGTTTATAAGTATTATTCTTTTTGAAATTGCTTATCATAAAGATAGTGGAAAAATAGCAATAAATGGAATAGAAATGCTAGTTTTAGCTATACATTCATTAACAATTTGGAATATAGTAAATAAAATAGACATTTCATTTCAAACTTATATACTATCTTCCACATATGCATTTGCAATATACTATGTTTTAAAATCAATGTTAATATATACTAGAGAAAAAAGAAAATACCTAAAAGGCTTAAGTGATATACATGAAATAGTTAGCAAAGATCCTGTAAAAAAAGAGGCTAGAAAGAGAAAAAATGAAGAAAATATATAAAAATACATAAAAATTAATGATTTTTACTAGACTTTATAAAAAAAATGTGATAAAATATTTTAAATTTTATAATTAATGGTAAGAAAATTTTACTAAATTTTATGCCTAGGAAAGGAATGAAAATAATTATGAAATTGATAAATATAGGTTTTGGAAACACAGTATCAGCAGACAAAATAGTGGCAATTGTAAGTCCAGATTCTGCGCCAATAAAAAGAATGGTGCAAGATGCAAAAGATGGAGGCATAGCAATAGATGCAACTTTTGGAAGAAAAACAAGAGCTGTTATTATAATGGATTCAGACCATATAGTTTTATCTGCAGTACAAGCAGAAACTATTGCAAGTAGAATAGATAAAGATTTGCCAGAAGAATAAAATAACTAAAATTATTAAAAAATAATAATTTATAAAAAATAGGAGGAACAATGATAGTAAAACCAACAGTTAATGAGCTTTTAGAACATGCAGAAAATAGATTTGCATTAGTAATTGCAACATCTAAAAGAGCAAGACAAATTGCAAAAGGAGACGAAAAATTAACAGATTCAGTTGAAGAATCTCCTGTAACTCTTGCAGCAAATGAAATAAATGAAGGAAAAGTAAAAATAATACAAGAAAATTTTGAAGAAGAAAAAGATGAAAATGAATAAAATATAATATTTATTGAAATAAATAATTATAATAAAAAAAGAAGGAAATAAGGGAATGAAAAGAAAAGACGTAATTTCAATTACAGGAGATTTAGCAAGTGGACAAAGTACAGTGTCAAAAATGCTAGCAGAAGATTTAAATTTTTATTTATATAGAAATGGAGCATATTGTAGAGAATTAGCAGTTGCATATGGTATGTCTATTACAGAGTTTTGTGAATATTTAAAAGATCATCCAGAAATTGATAGGCAAATAGAAAAAAGTGCAACGGAATATGCAAAAAATCATAATGATATAGTAATAGATGCTAAAATGGGGTGGTATGCCGTTCCAGACTCTTTTAAAGTTTATTTAAAAGTAGATATAGATATAGCTGCTCAAAGGGCTTTTGCAGATCCAAATAGAAAAAGAGCAGAAGATTTGCCAACAGTTGAAGCCCAAAAAGAGGATATGATAAAAAGGACAAAAACAGATTTAACAAGATATTATAATTTATATAATGTTCACCGTAACGATATGTCAAACTATGATTTGGTAATAGATACAAGTAACTTAAAGCCTGAGGAAGTTTTAAGTAAAATAAAAGAAGCATATGAAAACTGGAAAAATGAGTGAAAATTTACTATGTATAGAAAAGCATGATAATATTATATAAATATTATAAACAGGTAAAATATAGCACTGTCATAAAAATGTAACAATAGCGTAATGAAAATGTAAAGAATATTTTTCCAAATTTTATTGATTATTTTTAAGTTTTGTAGTATAAAGATAGTAAAGTATTTTATAAAAAAATACAAAGGAGGAAGAAAATGGCTGATTTTAATGAAAATGGTGTATTTGGTGGAGTACAATTTGAAGGTGAAAATAATGAATTAAATAATGGTGTAGTTGAAGGGCAAAACGATAATGTTTTTGCAAATATACCAAATGAAAATGGAAATGGTTTTGGAGAAAATAATGCAGCTAATTTTAAACCAGTAGAGAAAGACAAAGCTGTTACAGAAAGAGGATTATGGTCAAAAATAAAAGCATTTTTATTCCAAGAAATAGATTTATATGCACCAATAAAAGTTGAATTAACTCCATATCAACAAAAAGTAGAAGACGAAATAAACGAATTTTTACATCAAGAAATTACATTTAAAGGAATAGCAAATTTCTTTAAAGGAAAAAAATAATAGCAAATTTTATTTATGAAGTGAACTCAAAGTGTTAAATGTAAAAGTTAACACTTTGAGTTCGTTTTTTTGAAAAAATTATTTAAATATTTTTTAAAATAAAAATAAATGTATAAATTTTTCCTTATTTGTCATAATAAAATTATAAAACTTTTTTTGAGGAGGAAAAATTAATGAAGGCAACAGGTGTAGTTAGAAGAATAGATGATTTAGGAAGAGTTGTTATTCCAAAAGAAATAAGAAAAACTCTAAGGATAAAAGAAGGAGATCCTTTAGAAATTTTTACAGATAAAGAGGGAGAGGTTATATTAAAAAAATATTCTCCAATAGGTGAACTTACAGAATTTGCAACAGGTTATGCAGAAACATTATCAAAAACAACCGGTCATATTGCTTTTATAACAGATAAAGATACTGTAATTGCAGTTTCAGGAGGTTCTAAAAAAGAATATTTAGAGCAAAATGTAAGTGAAGAATTAGAACAACTAATGGAAGATAAAGAAGTGTATACAAGTAAAGACAATAGTGATAAGGCTGTACCAATTACAAAAAATGGTAATAATGATAAAACATCAAATGCACAAGTTGTTTACCCTATAATTTCTAATGGAGATACAATTGGAACAGTTATACTTCTTTCTAAAGAATCTGATACAAAAATGAATGATGTAGAGAAAAAGCTTGCTCAATCAGCAGCAACTTTTTTGGGAAGTCAAATGGAAATATAATAAAAAATTAGTGTGAAATTTTATAGCTTCTATGTTAATAATATAATTTAAGTAAAGTGTGTTGGAGTGCTTTTGAAGTTAGAAATTTTTACTCTATTTTATGGAAAGAGTTCAAGCTTGCCTTGGAAGGGTGCCATAAAATAGAGTTTAAATTTATACGAAAAAGTAAGGGACTAAGCACTTTGCTTAAATTATATTATTAATATGGAAGCTATATAAATATTTATACTATACATAAATTGTTTTATTATTGCTATATATAACATATCCAGGCTTGCTACCATTTGGTTTTTTGACAAAACTTACTTTACAGTAATCTACAGGAATGTTAGAAGAATTTTTTGCTTTGCTATGTTTTGCAGCAAGGGTTGCTGCTTCAAACATAATATCATCTGAGACTTGTTCATTTGGGTTTACCTTTAAAATAACATGACTTCCTGGAATTTCTTTTGTATGGAACCAAATGTCGTGTTTATTTGCATATTTACATGTAAGGTAGTCATTTTCTTTGTTATTTCTTCCAACTAAAATAGTATAGCCAGAAATAACATATTTTAAAGGATTAAATGAAGCCAATTTATTTTTAGTTAATTGTTTAGCTTTTTTCTTTTTATTTTTTTTCTTAAAGTTTAATTTATCCGCAAATATAGAACTTTCAGATATTTCTTCATAAATTTCCTCAATGTCTTCAAGAGTTTTAGCAGTGTCTAATTCATATATTACACTTTCAATATATTCTATATCTTTAATTGTTTCCTTTTTCTGTTCATTAACTACCTCTAATGCATTTTTTAATTTTGAATATTTTTTAAAATATCTTTTAGCATTATTTGAGGGTGTGTATTTTGTATCTAATGGAATTGAAATTATTTCATTATTATTATAATAGTTTTCTACTTCTATTTTATCAATATTTTTATTTGGTATTTTATATAGATTAGCAGTTATAAGTTCGCCATAAAGCCTATATTTATCTCTATCATCACATTCTGTAAGCTTTCTATCTATATTTATCATACGTTTTTCATATTTTTTAAAAGTTGCTAATATTAAATTTAAAATGCTATTTTTATAATTTTTAAAAAGTTCTAAATTTTCCTTTTCTTTATAAAAATCATCAAGTAAATAATTAATATAAAAAAAGCCGAGTTTCAGTATTTGAAGTAGTAAGATAATAGTCCTTTTTATCATCATTTATTTTTAGAGTTAAATTAGGGTAGGTTAAAATTTTATTTATTTCATCAAAAATTAATTTTAATGTTTCTTTTGAGAGCTCTGTAATATTAAGTTCTTTTATAATATTTTGTACAAATGACAAACTAATTCCATTAAAAGTATTTGCAATTATTTTATCTATATTAAAATTTGAAATGTTTAAATTATCAATTTCATTAGCTTTGTTTACTATATTCTCTGTAAGATGTGGCTCTATTTTTGAATAAAAATCTTCAAAATCTTTTATTTCTAAAAAACTGTATTTTGAGCTTTCAGGGAAAATATATTTACATGTGGGGTAAATATCTCTGTTTGAATTATCTTCTGTTGAAGTATGACGCAAACTTTCTATTATAATATTGTTGCTATCTGTAAGAATAATATTACTGTGTTTTCCCATAAGTTCAATAATAAGCCTTTTGGCAATTGGTTTATTTGGATTTTCATTATTTTCTAAATCTATGAATACAATACGCTCTAAATCAGTAGAATATATATTTTTAATTTTCATTCCAATTAAATGTTTTCTAAGTAGCATACAAAAATTGGGTGCCAATAAAGGATTTTTTCCGAGTTCCGAGTAGTTAAATGAAGTCTACAATTATTTGCTGAAATACAAAAGAGTAAGGCAAGATTTACACTTTGTCGATAAAGGCCAAGTATAACAGTATTTTTGTCTGGCTCATAAACTTTATCTATTTTATATCCAATAATGTTATTTAATTCATTAATTACTCTTTTGGTAACTATACCGTCAAAAGCCATTTGAAAATTTCTTCCTTTCTTAAAAATATTTTTTTATGCTTTGTGTTTTATTGTGAATTTAGCCATATATTTATTAAGCTTTTTAATATTTTAACACGAACTTTAGCTAATATCAAGCTATTTGACAAAATATACTTTTAAATGGTATAATTCTTAGGTGATGTAACAATATAAGTAGAAGGTTATAAAATATAATCTAAAGTAAATAAGTAAGGTGTAAAAAATGTTGTTAAAAGGAAAAGAAGGGTTACTAAAATACAGATATATTTTAATGGTAATTTTAGGAATAATTATAATTTTATTAATAATATTATTTGGTGTTATATATAGAGTAAATGCCAATCGAAAATTAAATATTGCTGTAAATGAAGAAAACAAAAAGAATGAAGAAGATGTAATGCTTATAGATGTTGATCAACCAAAAGAAGAAGAAGCTAGAAAAGAAGAAGAGGCAAGAAAAGAAGCAGAAGCAAAAGCAGTAGCAGAAAAAGCGGCAGCTGAGAAAGAAGTGGCTGAGAAAGAAGCGGTAGAAAAGGAAGTAGCTGAAAAAGAAGCAGCTGAGGAAGCAGCAACCGCTGAAAAACAAAAAGGAGCATCCACGGCAGGAACTATTTATTTGACTTTTGATGATGGACCAAGTTCAGATACAACACCACAAATTTTAGATATATTAGAACAAAAAAATATAAAAGCAACATTTTTTGTTTTACATTATAGCGAACAAAATGAAAAATTAATACAAAGAGAGGCAAATTTAGGCGAAACAATAGGTTTACACGGATACACGCATTCATATGAACAAGTATATCAATCAGCTGAAACATGTATGGAAAATTTTAGAAAAATTCAAGACCAAGTTTATAAATCAACAGGAGTAAAGTCTAATATTATAAGATTTCCGGGAGGAAGCTCAAATAAAATTAGTAAAAAATATTGCGAAGGTGTTATGACAGAATTGACTACAAGAGTAGTGAATGAAGGATTTAGGTATTTTGATTGGAATGTAGATTCTGATGATGCAGGAAAAGCTAAAACAAGTAATCAGGTATATAATAATGTGGTTTCAAATCTAAGACCGAATAAAAGTAATGTTGTTTTAATGCACGATTTTTCTAAGAATGAAAAAACTGTAGGGGCTTTGCCATCAATTATTGATTATGGAGTTAATAATGGATATGTTTTTAAGAAAATTACAGATGATACACCTATGGTTAAACATGTAATAAATAATTAATGGGTTTATTATATTTTAAGATGGTATAATAAGCCCAAAACGGAGAAGTACTCAAGTGGTTGAAGAGTCCAGTTTCGAAAACTGGTAGGTCATATTAATTGGCGCATGGGTTCGAATCCCATCTTCTCCGCCAATTTAATGTACTATATTTGAATATTTGCTAAAATTTTTTTGTTACAATTCACAGCCAACATAGAATAAGAAAGTATTTGTAATATTATTGAAACACAAATTTAATATAAAAAAA